>CACXDP010000464.1 GCA_902766445.1 uncultured Coriobacteriaceae bacterium | reverse complement strand
GACGCCACTGGCAGTGCCACCACCGTCTTCGTCGTGAACAAGATTGACGAGGACAAGGTACCCCCCACGGGCATCTTCATCGACAACCTGCCGTACATCCTGATGGTAGGCGTGCCGCTGATCGTGTTTGCGGGCATGTTCGTCATGAAGCGTCGCGGGAACGCGGCTGCGTAAGGCCTTACCCGTAGCATCGCATGGGCGAGGGGGTGGCCAGAAAGGTCGTACGCGCGTTGCGCAAGCTCATAAGCTACGCGCTTATCGCCGTCCTGTGTCTTCCCCTCGCGATGGGATGCTACGCGCTGTGGGACAGCCACGTGGTCTACGAGCGTGCGAACGTGGAGCAGTGGCAGCCCTACAAGCCCACCGAGCCCGAGCCGCTCTCGTTTTGGGAGCTGCAGCGGCTCAATCCCGAGGTGTGCGCGTGGCTCTCGGTATACGGGACAAACATAGACTATCCCGTATGCCAGGCCGCTCCAGGGGATGAGGAGAAGTACCTCACCACCGACGCCAAGGGAGAGTACTCCTTGAGTGGTGCGCTTTTCATCGATACGGCGAACGCGGCTGACTTTAGCGACTTCTCCACCATCGTGTACGGCCACCACATGGAGAACGAGGTGATGTTTGGTGCCATCACCAACTTCGCTGACAAGGAGTTCTTTGACGAGCATCGCTACGGCAACCTCTTCGTGAACGACACGAACTATGGCTTGGAGTTCTTCTGCTTCCTCGACGCGGATGCCTACGACAGGGATGTCTATCGGCACACGTTTGTGGGCAAGGGGGAGCGAGAGGGCTACGTGTCCTTGCTGCGCGAGCGGGCACGGTGCTGGCGTGACGGTGTGGAGATAGGCGATAACGACCGTATCGTGCTGCTCTCCACGTGCGCGGCAGGCTATACGAACGCACGAGAGATCTTGGTAGGCAAGGTATGCAATGAGAGGTTCAAGAATCCGTTCTCGCGGATTCCCAACTTCGGAACTGGCGTGGACGTACAGGAGGGATGGCTCGGCATTCCGTTTTGGTGTTGGTTGGCGCTTTTGGCATTGCTCGTCCTTGTGACGATCATCGTCAGGGCAAGAAAGGCGACGCGTACCCATGAGTAGGTGTACACATTACGGAGCGAGAAGGGCAGTGTTGCTACTGGCAGCAGTGTTCGTCGTGCTTGTGTACCTGCCGAGCGTGTCGTGGGCCGACCAGTCAATGAGCATCATCACAGCAAAGCTCCGGGTGTTCCAAGAGTACAAGGTTCCGCTTTCCGGTTTGCAGAGTACCTTCGAGTACGTAATCGAGCCGGTCGAGCAAGACGCACCGATGCCGATAGATGCCGATGGCGAGCCCATTGACAGCTTCAAGCTCACGCGCGACGAGGACGTGTGGCTGGAGTTCCCCGTAAAGGTTGAGCTTGACCCTTCAGCCACGCCGTAT
The DNA here is from genome assembly GCA_902766445.1 of uncultured Coriobacteriaceae bacterium. Taxonomy (GTDB): domain Bacteria; phylum Actinomycetota; class Coriobacteriia; order Coriobacteriales; family Atopobiaceae; genus RUG440. Next base: position 1,524 of record CACXDP010000464.1, on the reverse strand, counting down.
GTGTATCACTATATGATCAGACCGGCGCAGAAGGAGCTCACCGAGGGCCTGTACTATGTGGATGTTCTCAGTACGAGCCTGTCCGCTGGCATCAACGAATACGCGCTTGAGCTCCACGTACAGCCGTCAAGCGTCGATGCCGCCCACTCCGTCGTGGTACCTACGGTACACGTGCGGGAATTCGACGGCCCGAAGGTAGCGGATCCCGGTTGGCGCGTATCCTACGCAGAGCCGGAAAAAGAACCGGAAGAGCAGCCGGGAGACGGCCAGAACAAGGACGAAGGTTCGCAGAGCAACGGCTCGGCGATTGGTTCGTCAAAGCAACCGTCACAGATAAACCCGGCATCAACGGGTGTGGCCGCAAGCGTCCCTTCTCGGGCCTCACTTGCGACGACGGGTGACGCTCTGGGGCCTCAGTTCGTTCTGGCTCTCATTGCGTGTGTGGGCCTTTCGTCCCTCGCAATCGCCGCCTTTCTTCGTAGGAGGGCGGGTGATGGGGATGCGTAAGACATGGCAGAGCGTATGGTCCAAGTCGCTCGCAATCCTTCTGAGCATGGTCTTGGTCTTGGGTGGGATTCCGATGTCTCCCATCCGTGCAGATGAAACCCCATCGAATCGCGATGCCCAGCCTGTGGCAGAGCTCCAGGTGCCAACAGATGCTATGGAAGCGCCAAACGATAACGTTTCTTCTGAGTGCGACGCTAATGAGGAGACCTCGGAATCTGAGGAGGAGAGCGACGAGGCCGATGCTGAGCCGACGTCAGTACAGTCACTTCAAGAGCCATCCGAAGCGGACGCTGCGGCACAATCTCTTGACGAGGCTACCGATGACACATCGTCTGCCACATCCGAGTTCCGGAGTGGCGTGCTCTCGGCTGAGGTCATAACTGAGAGCGGCCAGTCGTATTTCGTGACCCTTGCATATGACGAGGCGGCCCGTATCCCTGAAGGGACGTCGCTTCTCATCTGCGTGCGAGACGTTAGCGATGTAGCGCAGGATGCGAGCTTGAGCGACTTGCTTGCGCTGGGCGAAGGCGAGCGCATCCTTGAGCAGCGCATTCTTGACGTGTCGCTCGAAGCTGACGGTATGCCAGTGGTGCCCGCGTCAGAGGTCGAGGTGAACGTCGAGACCAATGCCTTTGACCCAACGGCATCCTCCTCGATAGAGGTTTTCATCCTTGGGACAGACGCTTTCGATGGTGTCCACATCACTCCGCAAGACCTCACGGGTGACCCATCGCTTGCCGACGCGGTTACAAAGCTCTCCTTCAAGACGAGACGGCTGGGGACGATTGTCCTTGCAAGCGTCGTCAGGTCACAGGACATGGATAGCCGTAGGCCTGCGCTGGAGGTTGAGGATGTAGGAGCCGAGGAGCGCATCGCGGATGGAGGGCTTTCGGATGCGTCTGCCAGCGATGAGTCAGCGGAAATGGTTACCCTTCTCAGCGTCCAGGAGGATGCGTCGGAGTCGACGGGACGCTCGCAAACGTTCCCGCTGCGTGCCTATGGAAAGACGGGCATGCG
>CACXDP010000463.1 GCA_902766445.1 uncultured Coriobacteriaceae bacterium | reverse complement strand
GCGAATTATACACCACGCGCGCATAGAGGGAAGCCGTTATTCACAGCATCTCCGAACGGACTCGTTTCGAGCCCAAAAAGTGTGTCGGTGATTTCGGAAAAGCGCTGGTAGACGAGGTGCGGGGTCCCGCCGCCGAGGTCGACACACTTTTTGGGCCCAAAATGCCCGAAAAACGGCCCCCAAGGCCCTCCCGCGCGCACCCACCAAGCCGTCTAGCTGGGAAAACGTCGCAAAATCATCGACACACTTTTTTCGGAGGCACTGCCAGAAACACGCCCTCGCCACGTCAAACGACACCGCGAGAACGCACATGCCCCGACATCGAGGGCCGCATCGGAGTGGTGCAGCCGTGTCAGACGTACCCCACGATTGGCAAGCCGTCACCTCACCGTAATGCCACGACGGGCACCCATCGTGATACGGGTGCCCGTCAGCATCGCTCGCTCCTACTGCGGGTAGGCGTCCTTATCGGGACCCTTCATCATTTCTTCGACGGAAAAGATGCCGAGTGTGTTCTCTATGATGGGACACTGCACCGTCCGACCCCTGTTCTTCTTGAACCAGCCAAAGGTCGCGTTCTCCTCAGCTCTCGGCCTACCGCGCCAGTCATCGAATCCTATCTGTTCGCCAATCTTGCCCTCATAAGGCTTGGGATAGCTCACCTGACCACCGAGGTTACCGCCCGCAGCATACGGTACCTCCTGCAGATTGCGCGCAAGCAGCGTGATGAGCCTCCTGCGAGCCACCGAGCGCTCATCGTTGGGAAGCCTCTCCTGCACCCAAGCGTCGTCCAAGGTTCCCTCAACCAGCGTCAGCGTCCCGCCCTCAAACGCATAGTCTCTCGTTTCGATGGAGTCAACCCTCACTCGGACAGAGCCCATGCCAAGCGGCCTTCCGTGACCGAGCTTTTGAAGCCTCCCCTCCCCCATGCCACCGATGGCATAGGCGAGCAGTGCAAGCTCAGACTCGGAGATCCCCTCGAAGAAAACGTCGAAGTGGAAGGTGCCTTCAGAAAGCGGTCTCACGGTCACGTTCTGCCCGTCCCTCTTGAATTGCCCGTTCGCGTCAAGCCTCGAATCATCGTACTGCCTGTGCAGGTCAAAGGGATAGTGCAGGTACACTTTTCGTCCGGCGATTCCGGAGCCATCCATGTCCTTGTAGCGGGTGGGATCCTTGATCGATCCCCTACGCGCACGGTCTTTGGGTTTCAGCAGATAGTCGAAATTCCACAGCCCTTCGCGACCCACAGGGCGCTTGAGGTAGAACTCCGTTGAAGACGTGCGCGGCGTCGAGAGCGGAGCCAAGGTCACCGGCTCCATGAAGGAGAAGGATGTGCCTGCGGCAATCGTTCCTTCGCTCACGCGCACGCGAGAGCCAAGCGCGCCGTTTTCGCCGACCATCCCAAAGAGACCAGACGGCAGGCGGCTACCCCCCAAGCGTCAAGCCATGCACGGTGCCTCAGGTCTCCACGTACGCGAACGTGTGCGGGAACGCACGGGCAATCGCCTTGGGCACAGACGAGCCCCTCGTCTTCGCGATGCCCAACGACCTCTTGCTCGGCCCGTGCGCACGGGCCCATTCCGCAGGGACGTACGCGACAAACAGCTCTTCCCCACGCGACTCCGCCCTGTCGAGGCAGAAGTCACGGGCACGCAAATACACCGCCGCGTCCTTGTTGCCCCCGATGCGGGGAGCCTCGGCGCTGGCCGCGTCAAGCACCCTCAGACCCTGCTGCTTTTCCTTCGCCACACCTCGCGGCCTGGCGGTCAGCAGATTCAGCGAATGCAACAAGTCGTGCGCGACGGCGGCGTTGAGATCCGTGGTATTCGGGCGCGGACGTTCGATGAGCGACACGTAGCGAGCACGAGATCCCACCGTCCGGAAGAAATCGGAGAAGCTCCGCGTCACCTTCCGCCTGACATCACCCGACACGTCGTCGGCATGCATCACGCTGTTGCGGATGCGCGTGATGTAGAAGTACCACTGCATGGCCGAGGAGAAAAGCGTGCTCTCAAAGCTGCCGGACCAGTCTCGTCCAAAGTTGCTCCTATACCCATCAAGAAACTCGGGGCGTATGCGACCGATGGGATCGTGCAGGACCTGGTCTGGATACGACGAACCGTTGCGGAGCACCTCCTCGCGGCTCTCGCGGCTCCAGCGACCTGAGTACTCCCCCAGCCAAAGCACCGCCTTAACCAACTGCTTGCTCCTACGAGGAGCGCACGGCAGAATCCCGCGCGCGCCCATATACTCGGGAATCTTCTCTTCGTAGAGAGCGAGCGCCTGCTGCAGCATGCCACGCTCGACGCACCAGCGTATCACGGCGACGACGTCTTCGGCCCCGCTAGTCGCGCCAGGGGCAAAGATGCCTCGCTGCATGGTGGGAACGAGCGCCCGAAACAGTCGCTCGCTGTGGGAGAGATGGGCTTCTTCCTCCTCTGGCGCGTCATCCGCCAGTTTTTGCAGGTAGGCACGTATGCGCGGAATCTGCGCGTAGGCGTCGTTCGCGCGACAAAGCGCCAGCGCGTCAGAGAAGAGGCGCATGCTCCTCACGGCATCGCGCAGCTTCCCGCTGCACGCCCTATGCCTTCCGTCAAAGAACTCGTAGAGCAGCTCCGCCTTGCCATGGCTGAGGAAGGTGTCGATGGCATTCACGAGGTCGACGATGTCGTAGGTCTCGTTCTGGCCGAGTATGTGATTCCTGCCCTCGAAGCGCGAAGAATACACGATCCTGCCAAGCGAAACGTCCGCCCCGCCATGCTCGCCGCCCATCTTAATGACCTGGACCGCAAGGGCCACGAGCGTCATCACGTCGCGAGGGCCACCCGTTGTGTCGATGTCCACCTTCACGCCCCGACCGGTGTTCGCGCCCTCTATCTCGTCGATGAGGAGCCTCAAGGCCTCGGAGGTGTCGCCGTTCGGCTCGAAGGCGATGGGCTTGCATGCGGGGATCGGCATCGCGGGATGTGCGCTTGTGGCAAACCTCTCGACGTAGCGGAGGAAGTAGGCTTCGGAGGTGAGTTCCCCTTCTCCCCCAACAGGCTTTCTACACTTAGACGAACACAGATAAATGATTTTCGTAACCGGAGAGCCCGCATCCTCGCGAACAGCAAGGTCCATGAGGCAGGTCACCGGTGCTTCGTTGGTCTGACGACCAGCATAGGTACCGTCACCGAGCATCGAACAGGAATAGTCCTCCATCACGGCGCCCGGATTCAAAGGCGACAGTGCGCACACAATCACACGGCTTGGCATCCTAGCCCCCTACTCAAGCGACCTTTGACCTTTTCATTCTATGTGAAGACATGCTAGCAAAGCCCGAGTATTCCTTGCCGCGAATACGCTTCTCGCAGATACCAATATGCTGCTGGGGAGTATCTCCCAGCAGCATTCGCGGAAGGTGACGAGGGACCAGCCGGAGAGCCGCCGAATCATGAGCCGTCCCAGACGGTGAAGCGGAGATGGAGGATGTCGACATCAAACTGCTTGTCGCACACGATCGCGACAACACCCAGTACGCAGAAGCAGCCGGCGACGGCGACTACCGCCGGAGTTCCAAGGGTGAGAAGCGTCGATGCACCAGCGGTTTTCCCGAGCGCTCCGGCGCCCGCAACGATGGCTTGTGTGGTCATGGTTCCTCCTCAAGAATCGGTATCCAACTTGCCTTCGATACAGTATCCGACCTCGGCGGGAGGATTTAGGGACATAGTAAGAAAGAAGTCAGCACCTTCCCCACTCCACTCGTCTCGACCCCAACAGCACCAGAGCTAGGCGCGTGCCTCACCGATCACACGCGTCGAGACCGGAGGTGTGGCTAGCACACCATATGTCGTGTCGAACGCCGATTTCCAACAGTGGCGTTACATCCGGTGCGACAGCGCTGCCAGAAGGAGCCATTCCCGCCGATCGGGCACACCGGATGTCAGACGGGGGCGCCGATTCTGGGCTGGAAGCGACATCTGGTGTGACGGCGCTGCCAGATTGTCACCGATTGTCTCGTCGCTCCCTCGACAGGAGAAACTTCGTGGAATCGGTGCCGAAGCGTACCAGGCCCCTCGACGGGAACCTGAACACACTGCTCCGAGTCGGATAAACCGGCAGAGGGACGAAATCACCATTTTGGGTGTTCAGAAGGTATGGACTCAAGATGCCCACATATCCTCTCAGTTTCGGGAACAAAGAGTACGGGAATTCACCTTGCTGGTTTCGTCGAGGATTGTCTATGGCAACAACAGTTACTTTGAAAAGTCCGTAGGCCACTCACGAAGTGGATGGCGCCTCGTGGTGTCCGCTGTGAGAACGTGTGCTGACTCTCACTTTCATTCGTAAGCATTTACTGACTATCCACCTCAATTCCCCAAGGGGTAAGGTCTGAAGCGCTCGACTGCGTTCAAGCCGTGCCAGATGACCCGTTTCAATTCCCCAAGGGGTAAGGTCTGGCGGTGTAGACTATTAGACGAAGTAGAAGCTTTTGAAAGGTTTCAATTCCCCAAGGGG
>CACXDP010000462.1 GCA_902766445.1 uncultured Coriobacteriaceae bacterium | reverse complement strand
TGAACGTCACCGTCACCGGGTCGCCGTCCTCGAAGTGGGCGACGAGCGTGTGGGTGCCCTCGGAGAGCCCGGAGAGGAGGTCGGCCGGAAGCGTCACCCTCACGTCGGCGTCGCCGACGACGCAGGCCGCCGGGTCGACATCGCCGTCGTCGAGCGTAGCGCGGATGAATCGAGGTCGGCCATACGTCGTGGTTTCCTCGAACGCGAATGTCAGTCCCTCGGAGGCACCCTTCGTCCAGGTAGCTCCGTCGCCCTCAGTGCAGGCGTAGGTCGCGCCGCTTAACGGCAGGGCGTAGGCCTTGATGGAGAAGTTGTCTATGACGCATCCAAAGGCATTTGTTTTGACGTTCGTCTCTTCGCGCTTGTCCGCCCAGTCCTTCCAGGCGCCGCCCTCGTATATGTAGCTCTCGCCCCTGTTTACGACGGCCTTGCCGTACTGGTTGCGCTGGCCTGGTGTCCCCCTGAGTGGTTCGGCGAGCTCTTGGCTTATGGCCTTGTTTGCCACGGTCTCATAGACGGTGACCCCGTCTCCGTTCACGTAGGACACTGTGGACACCACGGAGAATCGCTCGCCCTCCTTGAGCCTGATGGGATTCTCCAGGTCCGCGCGGTGGAAGCCAGCGTAGCCGTAGGTGCGCGTGAACTTCTCCACGAGCGTGCCGTCCGTGGGGTCCTTGGACTCGTCGGTGAGCAGGTAGATCGCGAGGGTCACGCGCGAGTTCACCTCGTCCGTGCGCGTGGAGACCGATGTGATCTTCTCGTCGGATGCCGCCGTGAAGACGTTCGCGGATGACAGCACGTTGTCGCCCTTGCCTTCGAGGATTAAGAAATAGTCGTAGGCCGGCAGATAATCGTACGCATACGTATGGAACTCCCTGCCGGCCAGGTCCATGCCGAAGGTCATCGTCTCGGGATTTGACAGCGTCTTATCGTAATACGAGACGTAGAAGTACCCGGAGCCGTCCACGCCCCAATCGTTCTTGCCGAGGACCTGATCCCCGTACTCCTCGCTATGCTTCGTCTCGACGCCGTCCTTGCGGCCCCAGCTGTTCCTCACGATCCAGGCACCGGCGGCCGGTGGGGCCTTCGAGAGGCCATCCCCGTCCACGCCCTGGTTGAAGTTGCTCACGGCGTAGTTGTCGTCCCAGCCCACAATAGCGACCTGGTGATTCGAGGACCTGTTGTCGTATACATAGGCCGCCCACGTATTTTTGTTCGTGTACCTGGCCTCGCCCGCCTGGTTGGGGGCCGACTGGTCCGCGCATATGCAAACGGAGACTGCGCGACCGCGCATGAGCTCCTGCTTCATCGCCTGCATGCCCGCCTCGTTGAGGGAGACGACCCCCTGCGCGTCCTTTGTGATGGGCGAGGGCAGCAGGTTGCCGTCACGTATTGTGTAGCCGGCAAAGACGTTCCTGTTTGACTCGCCGTTCTCGTCTACGGGGTCGATGGTCCAGTCGTCCTTCTCGCTGTAGGAGTTGACCATGCTGCCGTCTTTCAGGCCATCAATCGTCTTCTGGTAGAGCGAGTTGATGTAGTCCTCGACGGTGGTGAAGTCCGTAGTCTCCTGTATCTTCTTAAGCAGTTTCTCCTCAGCGTTCGCTTCGTCCTTTTCGACCTCAGTGTCCTCGTCGTCCTCGTCCTCATCGTCATCGTCGTCGTCAATATAATCATCTATAAGGCGCTTCCTCGCATCGGCGCACCACTCGTCTTTGTGCCCTAGATAGTACTCGTAGGTTGTCATTCCGGTCTTGCCGCGATATGGGAAATCCTCCTCGAGCACCGGTCCGACGCCCGTGGAGAAGAGCGAGGTCGCAAGTATGGGGTTCGACGCGATGAACGCAGCGTTGCGGTTCGTCTCCGGGCCCTCGCCAAACACATATAGGCCTTCGCCCGCCTGCGACGGCGGCGCGTCCAGGTCGGTGACGGGATGCAGGGCAAACCATACGAGGTGCCTCTCGGAGAGGTCTACGGGCATCTTGAAGTCGGCGGCGATGCTCGTCTCAGCGGCCGCGATACCGCCAAAGGCCCAGCACGTCGAGTAGGGACTCTGACACTTTACGGGATTCACGTTGCCCGGAAAGGCTTGCCTCAGGTCGAACGACGCCGGAAGGTCCGCCTGGGCCTCAAATACCGGTCCGGCTTGCTCCCCCGTGTCGCGCGCCCATATGGGCACGTCATCCTCGGCGCGGGCTGGTTTCGCCGGCGCCAGGCCAACGATCATTGTTATCGCCATCAGAAGCGAGACAATGCCTCTGCTCCATCTCTTTCGTGACTCGTACATACGACCTCCTTTACCTGAGCACACGCTGATTACGCATTATAAACATGACACATGACAGGCGGCTTAGCATTTTTTCGTGTCTGTGCCTGCATGACATCTAATGCATGGGTCATGTAATCCGTAGCGGACACGTCGGGCGAAGCCACGATAAAGTAATGCAACACTCGCTTTCTTGATGGGTCAAACAAGTACAATCATAGATGTGGGCAACTAGGACAAGCGGGAATCGCGGAAAGCGGGAGGTTTGTCATGAGGCAGGCTAGTGCTCAAAGGACTTTCGTACCTGCTCGACAAACCTCTTTGCGATGGGGGTCATGAGCTGCCGTTTGCCCCACGCGAGGTAGAGTGTCACTTCGACGGGTGGCTCAAGAGGGCGGAATGTGAGGCCGCTTTCCGGTGAGGTGTTCACGAGCCGATCAAAGGTGAGCAGCAGCCCCAGGCCCTCGCGTGCGAACACCGACGCATTGTATGACAACCTGAAGGAGCCCTCCAGGCGAAGCCCGTCAAAGTAGCCGCCTGCCCACTGTGCGATGTCTCCTCGCCACCCCTGCTCGGACACGAAGAGAGGCTCGCCTACGAGGTCGGGCGGCGTGACCGTTGCGTGCCGCGCAAGCGGATGGTCGTTTTGCATCACGACACCCCACAAGTCACGCTCGGGCAGTTCGACCCAGTCGTAGCGCTGCCCGTCGGGCTGCTCGCAGAGCACTGCGAAGTCGAGCAAGCCCCGGTCGAGTCGCTCAGTCACCTGCTCGGTGTCGCCGCTCGTCACGTGGTAGCGCAGTCCAGGACATGATTCCTTGAGCTTTCGCAGCTCCTGCGCGACGAGGCGTATCTGATACGATTCCGCCATGCCCAGGCGCAGCTCACCGGTAAGCTGGCCGTCTATCGAGCGGAACTCGCCCTCGATCTTGTTGGCGAGCCCCACCAAGTCTCGTGCACGGTCGCGTAGCAGGCGCCCCTCGTCGGTGAGCTCGATGCTAAAGCTGTGACGGATGAAGAGGCGCGCATCAAGCTCGGTCTCAAGCGACTTGAGCGCCTTGGAGAGCGTCGGCTGTGTCAGGTGCAACCGTGCTGCGGCACGGGTCATGTTCTCCTCCTGCGCCACGGCTAGGAAGTAACGCAGCGTGCGGATTTCCATGGACGTCGCCCCCTGATAGTCGTATTGGTTATTTCACGAAATAAGATATTACCATTAGCGTGATACGGTGCGACGCGGGACAATATGGGTAAGCAAAAACGCGACCGAAGGAGCGTGCCATGATCCAGACCGAGAACCTTCCGCTCGTTACCGAATGGGACAAGACCTTTCCCAAAAGCGACCTCGTGAGCCACGAGAAGGTCACCTTCCCCAACCGCTATGGCATTACGCTGGCGGCTGATCTGTACACGCCCAAGGACGCCGAGGGTAAGCTCGCCGCCATCGCCGTGTGCGGGCCTTTCGGCGCGGTGAAGGAGCAGTGCTCTGGGCTCTACGCACAGACGCTCGCCGAGCGCGGGTTCGTGACGCTCGCCTTCGACCCGAGCTTTACGGGCGAGAGCGGCGGCCAGCCCCGCTACATGGCCTCTCCTGACATCAACACCGAGGACTTCATGGCGGCGGTGGACTTCTTGAGCCTGCGCGAGGACGTGGATGCCGAGCGCATTGGTATCTGCGGCATCTGTGGCTGGGGCGGCATGGCGCTCAACACTGCGGCGCTCGACACGCGCGTGAAGGCAACGGTGGCCTCCACCATGTACGATATGACCCGCGTGAACGCGAACGGCTATTTCGACGCCGAGGACAGCGAAGAGGCGCGTCACGCGAAGCGCGAGGCAATGTGCGCACAGCGCCTTGCGGACCTGCAGGCCGGCGAATATGCGCTCGGCGGCGGCGTGGTTGACCCGCTGCCCGAAGACGCGCCCTTCTTCGTAGCCGACTACTACGACTACTACAAGACGCCGCGCGGCTACCATTCCCGCTCGCTCAACTCCAACGGAGGCTGGAACGTCATCGGCTGCCAGTCCTTCATGAACCAGCCCATCCTGCGCTACTCCAACGAGATTCGCTCGGCCGTGCTCGTCATGCACGGGGACGCGGCCCACAGCTGCTACTTCGGCCGCGACGCCTATGCGAACATGGTCGATGGCAACGCCTATGCCGACAACAAGGAGCTGCTCATCATCCCCGGCGCCTCCCATACCGACCTCTACGACGGTGGAGAGAACAAGGTCATTCCGTGGGACAAGCTCGAGGGCTTCTATCGGCAGTACCTGTAGAGACAACGGGATGAGCACCTCATTGGGCAGGCGTTCCTTCGTGCGGCTGGGGCTGGCGGCCTCGGTCGCACTGGCGTTTTCTGGGTGTGCCGCACAGGGCGGCTCATCCCAGCCCAGCGCCGTTGGGAGCGACCCCTCAGAGACCGGCCACGCACCTGCCACGGCACAAGGCCGCGACACCAAGGGGGACGGGACGCCCGTGGAAACACTGAAGGCCGTCACTTTGAACAGCGGCTACGAGATGCCGACGCAGGGGCTTGGCACGTATGCCCTCGACTACGAAACGTGCGTGGGTTCCATCCACGCGCTCGTGGCGGCGGGCGGGAGGCTCATCGACACGGCGTACATGTACCACAACGAGGACGCCGTGGGGGAGGGCGTGAGGACCTGTGGTGTGCCGCGCGAAGAGCTGTTCGTCACCACGAAGCTCTATCCGGACCAATTCGCAAAGCCGGATGCGGCCATAGACCAGGCCCTGGAGAAGCTGGGTATCGACTACATCGACCTCATGCTGCTGCACCATCCCGGCACGGGTGATGTCGAAGCCTACCGCGCCATGGAGCGCGCGGCCGCTGCGGGTAAGGTACGCTCGATTGGCCTTTCCAACTGGTACATTGAGGAGCTCGAGTCATTCTTGCCACAGGTGGAGACCGTGCCTGCCCTCGTGCAGAACGAGATTCATCCTTATTATCAAGAGCAAGACGTTGTTCCCTACATCCAGGACCTCGGCATCGTGGTCGAGGGCTGGTACCCGCTGGGCGGACGCGGCTACAACGCCGAGCTGCTTGCAGATTCGGAGCTCACCTCTATCGCCCAAGCGCATGGCGTATCGGTGCCGCAGGTGATCCTGCGCTGGAACTGTCAGCGCGGCATAGTCGTCATCCCAGGATCCTCCAATCCGGAGCACATCGCCGAAGACCTGAACATACACGGTTTTTCGCTTACTGATGAGGAGATGACGCGCATCGCCGCGCTCGACAGGGCAGAGAAGCATGACTGGTACTAGGTAGGCTTTTTGGAGCCCAATGGGTTGCTCGTACGTCTGGGCTGTGTCGTCGGCCTGCTGCAGGGCGGTCCAATCGGTGCTGCTGGTGTTCGTGGCGGTCATCTCGCGTTCCGTTCCCGATTCTTGCCGCCCCTACCTGTAAGAACTGCGGTTTTTCGATTGACGGTCGGCTGGGATTTGCTTTCGTGCGGGGGCAATCGGATGGGATCGCGTTTGGTGCAGGGGCGATCGGATGGGATTGCGTTTGGTGCGGCGCTTTTCGTGCAAGTTTGCGTTTCGTGCGGGGTTTTCGGTCGTGATTTGCTTTCGTGCGGGTTGTCAGCGCGCACGAAACGCGAATCCGACCGAGAGAGACGCACGAAACGCGAATCCGGCCGAATCCGTCGCACGAAACGCGAATCCGGTCGAGGTGACGCGCACGAAACGCGAATCCGACCGAATCCGTCGCACGAAACGCAAATCCGGCCGAGGCGCACGGTGCCCAGAGCCAGGAGACCATGGGAAAGATTCATGGCTCAGTCACGCGACTTGGGAGCATCGTGCTCACAAACGCCTACTACGCCGAGTTCGCCCAGAAGAGGAAGCTTCTTTCCGCCAAGCTCCTGACCCTGTTTGTTCAGCGCCCGTCCTTATGAAATGGCCCTCTTGGACCGCGGCGAACGTCGCGATGGCGCAAGCGATTATCGCGGGTGCGGCGATGCCGAAGAGCGGGATGGCGAAGGGGACGAGGAAGGCTACGAGCCCCGCGACCTTGTTCGCCGTGGTGTGGGGCATGACGAGGCGCTTCTCGACCACGAGGCCGCTGATAACGTTCGCTGCCTTCACAAGGAATATCGCCCCCACCCATATCCACAACCACGTGGGCACGGCGATGGCGGGCAGAACCCTTGCCAGGCAGATGATGGCGAGGATGAGGTCCGCGATGCTGTCGAGCATTGCGCCGAGCTCGCCTTCCGTTCTCGTCTTTCTCGCCACGTAGCCGTCGAGCATGTCCGTGACCCCGGCGAGTGCATAGGCCATGAGAAACGCCGGCGAGAATACGGCTGGCACCAGTAGCGCGATGCTGAGCGCGATCCTGCAGATGGTGAGTGCGTTTGCCAAGCCTTCTTCCTCCCAAGTCTTCGTCTTGCTCTTCCCGGTATTTTAGACGCGTAGCAGTTTGGCGTATCGTGAGGTTAGGCAGTGGCTTTCCTCATGCTCCTTCACGTCCGCATTGACGCCTGAGCCTCGCGGGTGTGCACGTGGTTCTGGGCGCACTACTACGCCGACGGTGAGGATGTCTCCGCTGTGATGCGGGGGTGTCCGCCGCTTTTGCGTTGGCGTGGCCCACGTTCCTCCGGATTGACGTCAGCGAGGATTTTTGCCCCCGGATTGACGTCGGTGTGGCCACGGGAACGCCGATTCCGCCGAATCGCCGTCGGTGTGGCCACGGGAACGCCGATTCCGCCGAATCGCCGTCGGT
>CACXDP010000461.1 GCA_902766445.1 uncultured Coriobacteriaceae bacterium | reverse complement strand
TTCCATAGGCCAGTTGTCCGGATGCGGGATCTCGTCGATGTTTGTGGGCAGCGACTGCACGATCTGCTGTGTCTCCATGGACACGCGGACGAGCCTCGTTATGAGGTTGATGATGCAGCACGGATCATCGGAGTAGTCGTTCGGGTCGTTGGTGATGCCGCTCTTCTTGTCGGTCTTATTATGGTCACGCGACTATGAGTTTGGAATAGAAGAGGCCTGCCCAGAAGACCTCTCACCGAATTACATCTAGAAGAGTGGGCATTTGGTATATGATACTTTGATTACATGAAATGGCGAAGGAAGAGGGGAGGCATCATGTGCAGGGCAATCGATGTCGCATCGTACATACTACAGGAGAAAGGTCGACTCACTGGGTACCAGCTTCAAAAGCTGCTCTACTACAGCCAGGCATGGTGCCTGGTGACGCAAGGCAGGCCGCTGTTCAGCGAGGAGATTAGGGCATGGGACCATGGCCCCGTCGTTTATGAGGTGTACTGCGAGCATGCCCGTCGGCGAAGTGTCGTCCAATCAGACTTGAGCGGTAGACCAGAAGTGCTCACGCCCGAGGACACGGCGGTCGTTGATGCCGTACTGGATTCGTATAGCGGAATGAGCGGGGAGGCTATCGAAGACTTGTCACATCATGAGGACCCATGGCGTGACGTCTACGACGGAACCAGCTCCGCCCGCTCCCCTATAATTTCGAATGAAGCCATGACCAGCTACTACTCTACGCTCATGTCTTCTGACAGGTGGACGACAGAAATCCATCACGTGCCACACTTCTCATACGCCCCGCGCGTGTTTGTTAGTGATGCGGAGTACGACTGGCTCACCAGCATCATCTAGGAGGGTCGTATGCTGAGCAAGGTAGTGCGGCTTGAGGAACTAGATGAAGGCGTGTTTGACGGATTCACATGCGGTGACGACTGGATGGACAACTGGCTGGCGAACAAGGCAAGCAGGCAGCTGAAGAGCGGCCTTTGCGCAATGCACGTCGGTCTAGACGAGGAAGGCTCGCCAGTCGGCTTCTTCACACTTGCGGCATGCCAACTCATGCCGACTGACGTGCTCAAGAGGGAGCGCCACGGCTACAACCGCATGCCCTTTGGCGCGCTACTCATAGGAGAATTAGCCGTTAGGTCAGACTTGAGGGGCGGTTTGGGTTACGGAGCTCAGCTACTCAACCATGCCATCTATGTCGCATGCAACATCTCCCACGACGTGGGCGTCTCATTCTTAGTGGTGGATCCGCTGGGCGGGAATGAGCACATTTGCAGATGGTACCAACACAATGGTTTCGTCCCTTCCCCGCAGGGCTCAAGGCACTACATGTCAATGCGGAAGGCAAAGGAACATATCGATGCCCTTGGCGAGGACTATTTTCTCCTTGGTTGACAGTTTGCTTGGATTGGAATGCGCGTTACGTGGCAATGCGCAGGTGCGCCGAGAATGGCTCGTGCGAGGTTCGTCTTTTCCATGCCGTTACGCCTGTAAACAAGCGAATCCTTCACGATGCCGTCCTTGCTGGCATCGGAGTTGAATTGGTAGTCGCGCGGATGTGAGAGATCAGATATCAGCTTCTCACGAAAGCCTCGGTAGCCCTCAACGCAGAATCTCTTGAGTGAGCATGTATGGACATCCACCGAGGGCGAGTCGTTCGCCTGGATGTACAGCTTCAATCAGCGCATTGGCATGCGTGGGACAAGGTCTTCTTCGCGGGACCTGACAGCTACGTCGAGACGTCGCACTTCCGCCAGGAACCGATCGGCTAATCTGACGAGCGCGGCGCCCAGCGCATGAGGATAGTTTGCCTTGATCAGGAAGCCGAGACAGTTGCAATCGACTCGATCGGGCCCGTCGCACAAATAAGGCCACACCATGTGTGGCCGCGGAGAATTCTGGTCGGGTGGACTGGATTCGAAGGCGACCCCTTGACCCCCAGGCATTAGCGTTTGAAGCTTGCAAGGCATCTACCTGTTATACACACACTCTCCATCCTGCACAAGCACTGTGTGTTATGCCTCTAGGTGCCACTAAATTCTTAACTAACACCCAGCAACACTCTGTGACATCAAAACTTCATTATGTTGCGCAATAATGCATGTTTATTGTATATCCTACTACCGCTTGTCGCTGGCAGGCTCATTTTACTCACTGTTGATTCCACCGGATCTTTCTTCTGCACTTGATGCCTTGGTTTCTCTGAAATCGTTAAGCCTGCCCCAGTCAAGCATGACATCGATTGTTGCCATACAAGTGACAATAGCACGCTCGATGGCATTTAGCGGATCGTGAAGCAGGCGCGATTGGATTCTTAGGCCATTCGTATCGTTTCGTAGATTGTCAAGCTCTTCATATGTTTGCTTTGCTTCTAAGGCAAGATCCCCCATTGAAACTTCATAGTCTTCAATTGCCACCAACGGACTATTCACCAGTATTCGAATACTCTGATCCAACTTGAAGATTGTCTCAAAGAGCCTGTGGGAGGTATCTACAAACGCCTCCGCAACTGGACTAAGCTCACGTGCCATATCGCGCAGAACGGCTTGCTCATCATCCACTGAATCCCTTGCTTTGGCTTCAACAATACGTAGCGCATGGCATGCGGCTATAGTTCCGATACGTTGGATGTGTTCCCCAATTTGGTCTAAGAGCCCGTTGGCACACATAAAGTCTTTTCTTCTATCAGAGTTGACTCTCGTTAGGTACTCCAGAGAATCTGTTACGTCCATACGTAATTCTTCAGGATGCTTCCCAAAGTCGCTATCGCCTGGATGTGAATCACATTTGTTCCGAAGGGTTTGCTCACCTCTAGGCTCCGAATTGATGCTCGTGGATGCCAGCCTTTGCGCCATCCTGTTTATCGCCGACCTATAACGGCTCGAATCCCGCGATTCGAGTCTTATCTCTGTCCAGTCCTCATACTGGTATCTCAAAACTTCCGCAGCGAGATCATCGCCATCAAGCATTCGATTCAGTCCTGGGGCATAAAGTATAGGAAGGACCAAGTGTCCACCGCCTAGGCGACTTACCTTACTCAAGAACTGCGTAAGCTCTTTTCTGCAGTATATGCTGGAAAAGTAGCTAGGCGATAGAACGGGCACAAAGAATGACGAATTGTCAACTGACGCCATTAGCTCTTCGTCCCACTTTTTGCCCCAAGTCAGACCCATTCGATCAATGTATAGTGATAGTTCTTCTCCAGTAATGATGCGATACTCCGCGCAGATATCTTCTCGCAGCTCCTGCAACCTATCTCGATAATCATCAGCATGCGCATATGAGAAGAATCCAACTGCCTGAAACGATGACATAAACTATCCCATCTACGTTATGGTGCGTCACTTCGCGGCCTTATGTCTCTAATGCACTTTGCAAGAGGTATACGCACACTTCCTTGAAACTACGCTACCGTCGTCTAGGTATCCTCGAAGTAGTCGCTGTCGACCCTCTTAATCTCCACCACGCTCTCCGTCGCGACGCCCAGTCCATATTTAATCATGAGGTCGGTCAGTCGCTTCCCGTCTATGAGCGCAAGGGTTGCGTTCGGGTAGCTCCTTGCATAGTCAAGTGCCTCCGCCGTGAAGCTCGACGTGGTAATGAAAACGCCGTTGCGCGCGCCATTGAGAGCACCAACGAACGACTGCAGCTGCGGCCTGCTCACCTTGTGATCAGCAGCATATCGTTTGGCCTGCGTGTATATGGGCCTAAACCCGAGCTCATCCGTGGTGATGAGCCCATCGATGCCACCGTCGCCAGAGTAGGACGTGACCTTGCCCTTGCCGTACCCCATTGCCTCCACTAGATCGACCACCAACTTCTCAAAGAACGCGGGGTCGTGGTCCATGATGAGATCCAACAGTTCCTGGCCCAGAACGTTGTTCATCTCCTCCACGAGGTCGCCGATCTGCTCCTGCGGAGACTTTTCCGACGGTTCGCTGGGTTCGACTACCTCCTGTGCCGGCTTCTTGACAACAGCGAAAGCCCCGAGGTTCCAAGGGTTCTTCTCGTCTATGATTCGCCTCAGCGTCTGGAACAGCTCGGAGCCGCTAAGCCCCTTTGCGTGGAGTTCTCGGCCGGCGTCGTTCACCCGATATACCCCGCGCGAGACGCGGTCGAGTAGCTGAGCACGGTTCAGGTATGAGACGCTCCAGCCGGTCCTGCTCTCGTACACGCGTTTGCCGCTCGAGGTCTGCTCGTCCCGCTCGGTGTCCGTGAGGGAGAGCATTTCCGCGACATCCCTGTTTACATCCTTGCGGCTGCGCTCCCTGCCGTCCTGCATGAGATTGAGGACAACTCCAAACATGTCTGTCTGCGTTGGAATAGGCATGAATCCTCCCTTGATTTCCTATCCCGTTCTTATGATGAAGCAATCGGTATGGTTGTCAAAACAATGTTATCTCCAGAATAGCTCTACCACGCAAGGTGTCCAATCATTTGGTGGAGTTGACACCATACCGTATGCTGCGCCAGCGCGGAACCCACCACGCAGGCCGTCACATCGTTGTCGGAAGCTAGGTTAACGGATAGTAAACACAAATGCGATAGTTGTCGACAATCGAAAAGTAACACTTTGGCGACCGTGAGACATCTAATGGAAGATAAACGCAGTTCTAGGATAGCTGATGAACGACAGGCCGCTCCCCACCCACACTCGGCGCCTTCTTCACCTGAGCAATACCATAGGCTTACCACTCACTTGCTTGGTACCGACGGTGCTGGGATGCTGTCTGAGCCCATCGAAAAGGGTCATACGGTCTTAACCAACTCCCGTGTGATATCGATAGCATCTTCATACCTGGTCCAAGCACCAACCGTTCCGAGGCTACATTGCGAGCGGTAGCGGCGCTATATTCAACTATGATTTCATCAACGATAATAGCCCAGTCCTCCGTCGGCGCGTAGAGTTCGTCTACTAAATCGTCGGTGTCGTAGGTCACCATCCAATTCCCGCCCTACAGGCCTTCGCACGGCGGCAGGACAAGGGACAAAAGAGGCCGTCAGCTTCAGCGAGCGTGCCTCGGCACGCCGCGCCTGGCGTTTGGTCACGCAATACACCACGATTGCTGCGGCCAACGAGAAACTACGCACACCGGATTGCGTTGTGCGTAGTTTCTCGAGAAAGGCCAGTTGGCCCAGTGCCGCACATGCCCAATTACGCACACCGGATTGCGCTGTGCGTAATTGGGCAGACTGCGCCAGCCAAACATCCACATGACCGAGCGATCCTCAAGGCGCTGTAACCCACCGCATCATCCCTGAGTTGGACGCCCACGACCGCGAGTGGCTGCACACGGGCGAGTCGGAGCCCATCGACCACTTAGAAGAGCCACGTGAGATGTACGGCAATCTCATCGACCCGAAACTCCCCTTGTCGCAGCGCTATAGACTGAACAACATTGCCGTTTCACCACTCCTCTCCCACCATCCGGGGCAATCGTCGCTGGCGTATCTGTTCTACGCGTTCTCGCGGTTAACGAGCCTCACAACAACCTATACGGATGTGACCTGGGTTCTACCTGTGGGCGTGCCGGGCATAGTCACGTTCTGCCACGACACATGTTTGGTTGGCGGGAACGGGATGATGTACAGAAGCAACGAGTATGGGTACGCGCGTATGGTGATGAGATCATTCTTGTATGCTGACCTGAACTCATTGGCTAGTCTCGTCTTAATTCGCTCGCTAAGCTGACCGCTCCTGTTATTGGGTCAAGGTTGGCAGACTGATGAAAGATATCGAAAAACTTGCCGAACTAAGGGAGTGGTGTTAGCGACAACCCTAGGCATTGTTCATCTCCTCGACGAACTCTGCTTCGTCGTCGAAGTGGAATATGGAGACGCCATTCTGACCGAGGAAATAGATGAAGTCCTCCTTGTCCATTCCTGCGATCTGTGCGCAGTAGCCCAGAGATACCCCCTTGGTCGCATAGAAGTGCAGCGCGGTGGCGCGTCGCGCGAAGTCCAGGGCGTCTCGGCTGCTCATTTTGTTGTCGTATAGAACCTCGTTCGGAATCTCGAAGGCCACTTGGCACATGTCGGCATATCCCCTCGTATTGATAGACGACATAGAAAAAAAGGGACCCTAGAGTCCCTGTAATATGCTGGTCGGGTGGACTGGATTCGAACCAGCGACCCCTTGACCCCCAGGCATCTGCGGCGCTCGTTTTGCGATCACCCACGGGCACTGA
>CACXDP010000460.1 GCA_902766445.1 uncultured Coriobacteriaceae bacterium | reverse complement strand
GCTGATCGGGTTGCCGTAGGCGTCGTACTCGACCTGCGAGTTCGAAGAGCTGATCGGGTTGCCGTAGGCGTCGTACCTGACGGTCGTACCATTGGCGTTGGCGTCGCCATTCGTCCCGTTCTTCTTCTCTTCCTCTTCCTGCTTCTTCTTTTGCTCTTCCTCTTCCTGCTTCTTCTTTTGCTCCTCGGCTTGGCGCGCCGCCTCCTCAGCCGCCTTGCGCTCGGCCTCTTCCTTCGCAGCTTGCTCAGCCGCGAATCGATCGATTGCTTCCTGGCGCTTGCCGACAACGGCGTCGATATATGCCTGGTAGTTGACGATCTCGGCCTTGAGCATCCACGTCCGAGCCATGTCAAGCAGCCCGTCGGTGATGTTTTGCGGCTCAATCCGCGTGAACACGAAACGCAGAGGCTGAGCATCTCCCGGCTCGATTCGCTTGCCGTTAACCGAAATCCCATCATCGAGGATAGCAAGCGAGAAGGAATCAACGGTCCCCTCAAACAAGTCGCCCATGTCAGAGAGTACCGGTCCTCCGAGCGAGACGATGTACGTGCCCTTGAGCAACGAGAGCGTGTCGACATTTGGGTGTTGGATTGTCACGAACTCGTCGACGGCTTCGCCCGTGGCAGCAGAACCCGCTACTCGGAACGGCACTGGCGTCATGTGGGCCTCATCGTAACCTGCGAGATCGATTCCCACGCCAATCTCGACCGGCGTGCGGATGTCAGCCTCCCTCGCATCAGCAGCGGCGGCGGCCTCGTCGGCCTCCTTCTGACCTTTGTTCCACCTGACCGAAGAAACACCCGCCAAGATGAGCGCCAACACACACACGACGGCAATCAGCACCGTACGCCAACGCCTTATCAGCGCGCGTATACCGCCGCGCTCGTAGGCAGATGCGCGACTGTAATCGTCCGACATATCCGGCGAGTCGGTCGTGCGTGTGCGAGTCGGACGAGCAGGAGATTCACGCCGCTCCGTCGGCCTCGCTTCAGTCCGGACGTCTGGCTTTGCGGCGGGCGCTGGCTCGGGTATGGGTGCCGCAGGAGTCGGCTTGGGGGTTTCCACAGGCTCGGGCTCTAGGGTGTCCTCGACCTCGGCCCCGGGAACGTCCTCAACCTCGGCTGCTTCGGCGGTCTCCTCAGCCTCGGCAGTATCGTCGATCTCGACAGCCTCGGTGGTCTCCTCAGCCCCGTCCACATAAGTGGCATCAAGCTCGGGCTCGGCTTCGGGCTCGGCTTCTTCGGGAGATTCTAGCTCATCGACAAACTCTTCTGAGACATCGTCTTCGACTACGTATTCTTCAACCAGGTCTTCTTCGACCAAATCCTCAACGTTATAGCCACATACAGGGCAGAACCTTGACCGGTCAAAGAACTCGGCCTGGCATCTTGGGCATTTCATTCGTTGACCCCCCTCTTCCTCGCGGCGCATACACGGACATGCTACCCCACAAATCCACTTCTGTCTATGTTATAGGGCCGCATTGAGTTACAGAGGGATGCGCTTTTTTGTGGGCTTGCTCTCTTCGCTTTCTTTCAGAAGCCATAACCCCATCGCAAGGGAGGCTCACTCCGCATCGCGGCAAAGTCCTCAGCTGTACTAGAATAGTCTTATCACAGGACGCGTGCGGAGGGAGGCTGCTATGGCGCAGGGCATTCGTACCGAGACGGTGCGATTTGCATCAACAGACGGAACGACGCAAGTGAGGGGTGTTCTTTGGTGGCCGGATGACGATGTACCTGCGCGCGGCGTAGTGCAGCTTGTACACGGCATGGCCGAGCACATCATGCGCTACGACGACTTTGCGCGCTTCCTCGCAGGACTGGGCTTCGTGGTGTGTGGGCATGACCACGTAGGTCATGGCGAGAGCGTTGAGAGCCACACCCAGTGGGGATGTCTGCCACTCAAGGGCGGTCGCAATGTGCTCGTTGGAGACGTTGGACGCATGCGGGGACTAGTACGCGGGCGGGTGGATGCTGGACTCCCCCACTTCCTCTTTGGCCATTCCATGGGCAGCTTCGTAGTGCGCGCATACATATCTGAGTATGGCAAAGGACTTGCGGGTGCCATCATCTGCGGGACAGGCCATATTGCACCAGCCATGTCAGCAGGCGGCAACGCACTCGCACACCTCATCGCACGCGTACGCGGAGAGTCATACGTCAGCAATCTGCTTGGCAGCCTCTCCATCGGCGCTTATTCCAAGGCAATCGAGAATCCTCGAACTCCGCTCGACTGGCTCTCGTACGACGAGGCGAACGTGGACGCCTACATCGCCGACGAAGGCTGTGGCTTTGCCTTCTCTGCAGGCGGCAACGCGACCCTCACTGCGCTCACACGTGAGGTATGCTCGCCCAAGTGCTGTGCGCGGGTACCGCACGGCCTGCCGCTCCTCTTCATCGCAGGTGATGGCGACCCGGTAGGCGATATGGGTAAAGGCGTTCGGATGGCTGCCCAGATGGCACGCGACGCGGGGAGCACTGATGTGACCTGCACCATCTACGAGCATATGCGCCATGAGATACTTAACGAGACGGATCATCAGCGCGTCTACGACGACGTGCTCAGTTGGATGGAGGAACGGATATGAGCAACAAGAAGTACGTCATCGCTCTCGACCAGGGAACCACGTCATCACGGGCGGTACTCGTAGATCGAGCGGGTACCATGGTGGATGCCGTTCAGAGGCCCTTCACGCAGCTCTATCCGAAGCCGGGCTGGGTGGAGCACAACCCCCAAGAGATTCTTTTTTCCCAACTCGGTTCGCTCGCGGAGCTGGTCGCACGCCATAATCTCAGCCCAGACGATATCGCCGGCATCGGCATTGACAACCAACGCGAGACCACCATCGTGTGGGATCCCTCAACGGGCCAGCCTATCGCAAACGCAATCGTGTGGCAGTGCCGGCGAACCGCACAGCTCGTGCAGGAGCTCTGCGGCGACCCGGCGATTGCCGAGCGCATTCGTGCAAAGACGGGCCTTTTGCCCGACGCCTACTTCTCGGCAAGCAAGATACGCTGGCTGCTCGACAACGTTTCAGGCGCGCGTGAACGAGCCGAGGCTGGCGAGCTGCTCTTTGGCACCGTGGACGCCTACCTCGTGTGGGTGCTCACGGGCGGACTCGTACACGCCACCGACCCCACGAACGCATGCCGCACGATGCTTTACAACATCCACGAGAACTGCTGGGACGAAGAGCTGCTTGAGCTCTTTGGCGTGCCCGCATCCATGATGCCCGAGGTCAGGCCATCGTCGGGGAGCTTCGGTGAGACAAGCTATCCGGGCGTACCTGCCGGTGTGCCCATCTGCGGCGTGGCGGGCGACCAGCAGTCTTCACTCTTTGGCCAATGCTGCTTTGCTCCCGGACAGGCAAAGAACACCTACGGGACGGGCTGCTTCCTACTCATGCACACGGGTGGAGATGCTATCGCGTCGGCCAACAAGCTCGTCACGACGATTGCCGCGAGTGCGCCCGGTGTGGGCCACACGGAATACGCCCTCGAGGGTTCGGTCTTTGTCGGTGGCGCCGTCATCCAGTGGCTACGCGACGAATTGGGGCTCATCCGTACCGCGGCCGAAAGCGAGACACTCGCACGCGAGGTGCCCGACACGGGCGGGGTGTACGTCGTGCCCGCCTTCACCGGACTGGGAGCCCCGTGGTGGGAGGCCGACGCGCGTGGCACCATTTGCGGCATCACGCGCGGGACAAATCGCAGTCATCTCGTACGAGCGGGACTCGAGTCAATCGCCTATCAGGTGTGTGACCTCGTACGGGCCATGGAGGCCGACGCGGGACGTGCGATCGAGGTGCTCAACGTGGACGGCGGCGCATCGGCAAACGACCTGCTCATGCAGTTCCAGGCTGACGTGAGCCGTCGCACACTCCATCGCCCGCAAAACGTCGAGACCACAGCACTCGGTGCCGCCTACCTTGCCGGCCTCGCGTGCGGATACTGGTCGGGCACCGATGAACTCCGCGCGCTGCGAGACAGCGACGACGTCTTTGAGCCGCAGATGGACGCTGTTCGTGCCGAAGAGCTGCTAGCTGGTTGGGACAGTGCCGTCAGACGCACAATCGCGTAGCCCATCAGCCGTTCCGCATTTGCCGCGTCCCGCCCACCCCGCAAGCGCCGCTTTCCAACGAAAACGGAGCTTGCGGGGTGGGCGGGACGTTTTTGTGCGCTTATGTGTCCGACACGCATTTGTTTCCAACTCGTAAACTACACACGGTTTCTCTCTTTTATTCTATTGAGTGATATTCTGAATGAAATTGAGCTCAAATTTGGGTCAATCCCAAAACCCGTGGGCGGAGGCCCTGCTTCTGGCATTCCCGGACCTCCGCTGTGGCTGGCGACCACGTGTCGCGTTCCTTGGGTTTTACGTTGGCGTGGCGGCTTTCCTCGAGATCGACGTCCGCGTGGCAGAGTTCCACCAGTTTTGCGTCCGCGTGGCTCGCGTTCCTCGAGATCGACGTCCGCGTGGCGGCGTTCCTCGAGATTTGCGTTCCCGTGGCAAGAATCACCACGCCAACGTCAATCAGGGGGTAAAAAACCTCGGCAACGTCGATCCCATGGAAAGCCTGCCACGGCTACGTCAATCCCACGGAACGCCCCGCGGAGCCGGACGGACGGACCCCTCTGTGACTCGTATTCTTTTAATTGTGGAATAGAACCGTCCAATGCTGGCCTTGTGCGGCTGCCGACCCGCAGGTTTTGGGACTGAACCTCAGATTTCAGCTTAAAGAGAAACCGTGTGTAGTTTGGAATGTGATTGACAACCCATTGACCTAAGCAGAATCTCGAAAAGAAGACGAACATTTGTATTGACCTAGTTCATTTGTTCGCATATAATGTCTAGCGTCATCAGTGAGAGAGGAGAGGCAGTGGGACAAGCTGACATCCAGTGCAAGGCTTATCTGTCAGATGCGACCCGTTTTGCAGACGCTTTCAACTATTTCGCCTACGACGGTCAGCGCATCGTCAACCCGGCGGCCTTAGAGCTGATGGACCCTACCGAGATTGTGATTCCAAACGCAGAGAAGAATCACAAGGGAGTTCAGAAGCTTCGCGACACGCTCAAGAAGTGGAACACCATGAAGGACGGGAACGCCGTCTACGCTATCCTTGGGATTGAGAGTCAGACGAACATCCACTACGCCATGCCCGCACGAAACATGCTGTATGATGCAATGCGATACGCGAATCAGATAGACGCGATTAAACGTATGCATCGTACGGAAGGAAACAAGGGACTCGACAGCAATGAGTTTCTGTCAGGCTTCGCCAAGGATGATTCGCTTACACCTGTCGTAACACTTGTCATATATTTCGGCGCTTCAGAGTGGGACGGAGCGACGAGCATATATGACATGCTTGCTCCATGCCCTGAGGGGCTGATTCGCCTTGTGGCGAATTATCATATAAACCTCGTCAGTCCTGCACGGATTCGAGATGAAGACTTTGGGAAGTTTCAAACTGGGCTCGGCAAGGTTCTACGCTACATCAAATACTCGAATGACAAGGAAAAACTCGCTAGAATACTAAGCGAGGATCCTGAGTATCGAGGCCTTGATACCGACAGCGCAAATCTCATCAACGCAGTGACTCACTCCAGATTGAGACTTTATGAGCGAGAGGGGAAGGTGAACATGTGTGAGGCAATAGAGGAGATGCGGCGCGACTCATGGGAGGACGGCCACAAGAAGGGCCGCGACGAGATGCGCGACGAGATGG
>CACXDP010000459.1 GCA_902766445.1 uncultured Coriobacteriaceae bacterium | reverse complement strand
CTCCCGTCTCTTATTTCGCACAGTTCCCTCACGAAAGGAATAGCAGCTAAGGTGGCGAGCTCATTTCCTTGCGCTATCTTCTTCCGCCACTGCACTAGAACGTTATACCTAAGATAGTTGGCATGTCTCAAGCTGAGCCCTCCGCTCGCATCGCGCTCGCAGAGTAGCACGTCGTTCCTATCAAAAAGCTTGTCTAACCGCAGCGCGAGTGTCCTCAGAAAGTCGTAGTTGTGCGTCAATATCACAATGGATACATTCGCGGCCTCGGAGAAGTCCCGAATATACTCCACAAACGCATACTTGTTCCTATAGTCAAAGGAGTCTACTGGGTCATCGAAGAGCAGGTATTGTGTAACACCAGCAGATGCATCCATAATCCGCCCAATCTCAAATACGACATGGAGCAGGAATAATGCGTTCTCCTCCCCGGTGCTCAGGCACCGAAAGAGCGCGTCGTGAGCGACTTCGTCTTCGTCGTGCATGAAGACGAGCGAGGGCATGGCATCACCAGTGACGACGTCAACGCGATTCTCAATACGCATGGAAAAGGGAACTGAGAAGCGTGTCATAAAAGTATCAATTGCCCTCTGCCATTCCTGGCGCTCTCCTTCGATTTTCTTTCTTATGTTGCGCAGCTCGTCTTTGCAGGCGTCGTATTCGATGAGGTATTCCTTGGCCATGTCCACAACTTGGGCTATGGCCCTGATGAAGAAGCCCTTCTTCACTTCGTCGAGGTCAGTCATACGTGCTAGGAGCAGCTGATGGCTGCTTAGAGTCTCCTTTAGCTGGTTAGCGGCCTGGGTTGAGCCCAATGCCTTTCCGACGATTTCGAAGCGGCTGCGCACTTCGTCAGTCCCGAACGCCCTCTCAAGCTCTTGCGCCACAAGACGTCTGAGGTCATCTTTGGTGGAACAGACAATCAACGTGTCGCTCTCCCTATCATGGAGGGTCAGACTGTGCCCAGCTTCGAAGAAGCCACATTTCACAAGCACCTTTTCGAGGGACTGGAGGTCGGCATGACTGAACTCTATGGTGAGAAAGTGGGTCTTTTCTAGAATTGTGCCGAGCGTATCCGAATACTCCTTTATATTCTCAGCCACCCCTGGTTTGACCAGCAGCTTCTCTTTTGTGGCCGCGAATAGTTCGAGATAGTCAGCGCCGTCGAGGAATGAGGTATCGTAATCGCCCTCTACGTATTTGACCATGCACGCAATCCCACACTGAAAAGACCCATCCCCGCAAATCCTTGCTATTTCGCTTGCGATGCCATCCGCATCCAGCCTGGCTCGCGACCCTGCCTTGAGATTGGAAACAATAGCGTCAAGTAGAGACTTCCTCGCCTCATCGGAAGCCTTTCTAACGTCAAGGTAGTTCTCCTTGAGTTTCGGTGAGGCCAGCATGGTCGACGAGAAGAATTGGCATTCCCTCAACTCCCCAGGATGCGCAATGGCATGTATGCGATCGCATGGAATGCTAACTCCATCCTCTGTAACATCGAACCTAGATATTCTGGATGGGTGTAGTACGTCTTTCGGTTGCTTACCATCTGCGTAGTCAGCTAGGGTTCGAAGCAGGGATGTCTTGAAAGTGCCATTCGACGCATAGATTATTGCTCCGCCCCTCTTTAGGGGCACCTCGTCATCGAGCCTTTTAATGCCTCGGCAGTTCTCGCAATAGATGTGCATATACCCTTCTTCACTATCCGTTATCAATTACTTTTGCAATCAGGTGGGGTATGCCCACCACCAGCGCATTTCCCATACAGAATGCCCTGCGGCCATCGCTCATTCCAGTGTCGGTCCAGCCCTTCGGGAAACCCTGCAGCATATCGAGCTCATCGGGAACGAGCCTGCGGTAGCGCCCATCTCCGCACTGAATTATGTGCTTGAACCTTGATGCGCCCCTGCCACCCTCTCCCGTAAGAATGGTTCCACATGTTCAATTCTCTGGTCGTAGGGATCTATCGTCTTGTCACGGTGGTACCACACCAGCAGAATGCTCTTGCACTTCTTCCACAGGTGCGAATCATAGAGGCTGAGCGGCGCCTCTTCGTCGTAGGAGATCATGGTGAGCACAAGGCGTTCCCCAGCACTCGCGATGAGCTTCCGACGTTTGGTCACCATGCCGTAGCAGGTCGCCTTGAGCTCGACGCCCGCCTCAGCGAAGTCGGCCTCGCGGTCGGAGTTCGCCTTGTAGCCGAAGAACCTCTCCTCGATGAGCGTCCCCATTCCCCCTTGTAACTGCGCTTGCCATAATCGCGCTCAACACCATCGGGTACGATGCCTAGGTCTAGCACGTCACGGAAGGTCATCCCCTCGAGTTGTTTTCCACGATTGAGTATCTGTTGCGGTGTTTGATACTCGACGGTTATCTTCGTACCGCTCATCATTCTTCCTTAAATACCAAAAAGAGCTTGTCTTAGCGCTCGCTCGTAGACACCCGCGTCAGGCAGAACGACGTGATTAAAGGCAGCGCTCACACGTTCAACGGTGGTGCAGTCATTGCCGACGACCGTAAGAGGTCGGTTGATACCTACAGCGTGTCCACTGCTCCTGTCATAGTCGTACCGCAGAAAATGTATTGCCCCCGGCTGAGATGGATAACCAAAGCCGATGTTGTCCGCACCACCAAGCCTTTGCTCGATGCGCTGGTAGACCGGCTGCGGGGTGACGAACCAGAGCCCTGACCTACAAAGAGGCTCGCGCTGTAAGACCTGCCCTTTGTAGATAATCTGCGGCAGGATGCGCTTGTTCACATTCTCCCAATTCATTCCCACCGTCGAGCTAACAAAGCGACGACCGTTTAGCAGCTCGTCGCGCGAGTCGCGGTAGTTTCCTGTCGTATCGATAGTTTGCACCTCGATGGCCGTGAACTCCGCAAGGGTGCCGTTTCTATCGAGACGAGCCAGAACCCAGTCCATGAAGTAGTTGCCCATCTTCTCGCCTTTGGTGGGTCGCTTCGGAAGACGAAGCTCGCCTCCCCAGCCATGTCCGAATACCGCAATCGCGCCTCCTTCCAGCCTTGCCTTGGTCACAGCCATGGAGCCGGCATAGTATCCGAGGCCCTCGATTCCAAACGCGAGCCCGCCGACAATCCTTAGAATCCGGTAGTTGTCAGCGTAAAGCCTTATGGGACAGCAGATTATCTCTGTGGGGTTCGTTTTCTGGCAAACTGCGCATACCCCGGAAGGCACCTGTGCATTCCCGTGGCTAAGCATCTTAGAACATGTCGCCCCAAGGAATGGGCAACGCCTGCTTGCAGCAGCCTCCAAGGAGACTCTTGTTGAGTCCGCAGCGCCGTATCCGAAGAACTCCACGATGTAACCGGCCATTAGTGTCCCTCCAAAACAGCTCTCAAACTGTTTCCGACTGCCTCCGCAAGCATCGGCGGCACCGCATTACCTACCTGAGCATATTGTTCGGCTTGTGCGCCACAGAAAACGTAATGGTCGGGGAAGCTTTGTATCCGTGCCGCCTCACGCACGGTATAGGCCCTGTCCTGTTCGGGATGGAAGTATGCGCCCCAGTGCGGATCGCACTTGGTCAACACTGTAGATGCGATTTCGCCCCAGGGAGTTCTGCCGTACCGTTTCGTGTGGTCCGTTCTCCTTGCCCTCTGCATGCCCTTCGGAAGGAGGTCGTGAGGTATCGCTGTCCAGTTGTCCCCCTGTTTGATGTACTTGAGGCGCTCCATGTTGATTGCCGAAAGCCGTCCAGCCTCGTGGTTTATGACTCCCGCACTTCCAACGCGAAGCCGCCGTTGATAATCGCATGTTGGTTCCATGGCATAGGGTTTAATCTCATCTCCGCGCTCCCCGTTTCTCAGGGGTGGCAGATCACCAATTGCCTCACTCAAAGTCGTGAATGGAGCTGAGGTCTCCGGACTTGGAGTCTTTACAATGTTGTGTCCATCGAACTTTGTGGCAAAGTTGGCGCGCAAAGGTGCGTGACGCACAGGCTCAGGCCAGGCGGACTGAGGTATCACTGATCCGCGCAAGGCCATAACGATCGTACGCCAACGCATCTGTGGTACACCGTAGTAGGGCGCCCCTAGGATGTGCACATCAGCCCCGTATCCGAGCTGTGCAAGCGAGTCGATAATGGCATGCAGAGTTCCTCCGTGTTCGAAACTAACAAGCCCTGGAACGTTCTCGATTAGAACAGCCTTCGGCTTGAATTCCTCAACGAACCTAAGAAAATCGCGAAAGAGATGGTTGCGTGGATCCTCGTTCGAGCGGACAGGCGCATTTATTGAAAATCCCTGACAGGGTGGTCCACCTGCTACAAGGTCTAGATCGCCAACGCAAATGCCGATTCTTTCGCGAATCTCTGCGGGGTCAACGGAGCGGATATCCCGGACATCAGTAAGAGTCTCTGGATGGTTCTGCTGGTACGTCTTCGCATACACGGGAACAATCTCGGAAGCGTATAGGGAGTGAAAGCCAGCCAACTCAAGCCCCTCAGATAGCCCACCGGCTCCACTGAACAAATCTATGCAAATCAAATCTGACATAGCAAATCCACACTTCAGTAAATAGTCATTGAGAAACCATTTTACATGTCATGGCCAAGAGATAACCACCGTATTTGCGGGCGAAATAAGATGAAAGACAAGAACAGACAACAGTCTCAGTGTAGGCGCCCATAAGCAAAGCTTTCAAACACTTCTACCGCCGGGCCGTGCACACACCACGCAAGTGCGCAACTGCGAATCGGATGCTGCGGGCAGCAGGGGCCGTATTGCCGCAGCCACCGATCTAACTCCGGGTACGCAGCAGAGAGCACTGTCCGGAGGCTGCTAGACGCCCGCCCTAATCCCACGTGTCCCCGTCCGCAACAGGGTTTCCGTTTACCACTAGGGATGCGTGATACCGCCTGTAGGCACGACCTCAGTCGCCCCAGCCCTTGAATCCTGTCTGCCGAACGGTATGGTGACGGTCTTGTTGCCGTCGGTGGACCGGTCGAAGAGAACAACAGACAAGAACACCCGCATCTTCGACAGGATGATTGCATTGATAAGAGCGTCAAAGGTGAGGTCAACCGCCTAGATGGCGTCCACCGCGTCCACGAAGACGGACTGGCAATACGGCGACATGTCCACCTTGGTATTCGTGACGGCTGGCTTCGCGATTCCGAAAGTGGGGTAAGGGCATCCCGTGTCGTAGAGAGGGACAATACCAACAGGCTCGATCTCGTTACCTGCATGGTCGAAGAAGACCGTGGCAATCCTGTACGTCCCCGAATCATCGCTGACAAAACCGTTGCGCTTGAGTCCGCCCCTCAGATGCATCTGCAGCTAGTCAACAGCCTGTCCGAGGTAAAAGGCTCTGGCGACAAAAGCACATTCGGTAATGCCGTCCTCGTCCCACGTGAGAGGTATAATCATGCGCGCATCGTAGTACCGAATCCGCACCTTCCTCGTGTTCAGGTCGATCCAGAGAGCCCACGCATCCGTACTCAGCCCAAAAGCGCGAAGAACAGTCGCCTGGCCCACGCTCATGAAGTTTGGTTGGTGAGAAGAACGTCTCGAACCAGTCGTCCCTGGTTCTCGGACTTCACCCTCACGTTCTCGTTCAGCAGCTTAGAACCCCATTCCTCGCACGCCCTCTTAGCAGAATGGATTGAGCGCCTATGGACCTCGTATACTCTCCCCATACCGTCCTTGTGCCTATAGTCATAGAAATAGCCTCTGGCACACAACCAATCATCCCACGACCTGATCCAAGGCTCCATGTCATCCAGCATCAAGACAAACCCCATCCTCCGCAGATAGTCCCTCACATGCTCCGGAACCCAATGCTCGTCCACTTCGTTCACTCCTATGCCAACAAGATCCTTCCGCTAGTAGGTGATAAGAACACCCCAAAGCATCCGTCCCCGCCACAAGTTCCCCATCAGGCCTTTCGTATCAAGGGATGAAAATTCCCATCAACCCGCGGAAATGCAATAAGCATCCAACTCTTAGCGAGACTGCACTTGCTGCGGACTGCCTGCTAAAGTATGCACTATCCGATAGTCACGAGGGAAAGAAGTGCTGAAGATGGCGAATCACAACTTCTCATTCGAGGGCGGAGAAGAGTTGCGGAGGATCGGGGCAACTTGGCTCGTCTCATATGCCTACTACGACCACGTTGACAAGACACACAAGAACTGGGCCAAGGTCTCGACTGCGAAAATGCGCGCCAAAAGATACGAGAGTACGCGTGACTATCACGAGAAATGGCTGAGATACGTCGAGTCAATGGGTGACATGAGCCTGAGCAAGAACACCATCGGCCTCACTCCCCAAGAAACGAAAGCAATGGCGAAGAAGGTGCTCCAAAGCATGTTGTTAACGGCGAGCGAATCCAACCATCTCGAGTCAGGCTAAAACAACCAATCTGAGTCAAGTCATAGCAACCAACCACTCTCCCT
>CACXDP010000458.1 GCA_902766445.1 uncultured Coriobacteriaceae bacterium | reverse complement strand
GATGCTCTCGAACTCCTCATCCGTCAGACGTCCGGGCTTATTCAGGACATCGCCGGATATACCGATCTTTCCGATGTCATGGAGCAGCGCGATGTTGTAGTAGCGCTCTACCGTGTCGTCGTCGTAGCCGAGCTCCCTCGTGAGCCGCTTCGTGTAGTATGCGACGCGACTTGAGTGGCCACTCGTGTAGGCGTCCTTCATGTCGATGACGCGCGCGAAGGCCTCGGACATCTCGCGAATGTAGAGGCGGTCCTCTTCCCGCTTCTTTAGCAGACGCTTCAGGTGGATGTGAGTCCATGCCTGTGCAATCGCGAGGATGATGATAATCGCGAGTACCGCAGCAGCGACGCGGAATTCCACCCTTTCGCTGAGCGAAAGATTCTTGAGGATTTCGACCGAGAGGGTTTGTTTTCCATCGCCTGATGAGTTGCGGAGCTGCATAACGAATCGATACGTCCCACCTTTGAGATTCGTATAGTGCACAGGTTCTAATCTGCTTGCTGGCACGGTAGTGCGCTCTTTCTCGAAGCCATCGAGCATGTAGGATACCTTGGGATTCGTGAGGGAATACGTATAAACGAACGGATATACCGTCAAACGTGTGGTGCTTCCTGGTATCGTGAAATACCCGTTATCGTCCGCATATACAAGCTCTCCGTCAGCCTCGACGAAGGGAACTGCCACCTTGATCTCGTCTACGTCTTCGAAGTGTTCGTCAATGTTTACCCGGGTGACTCCCGTGTCACCCGCGATGTAGAGCATACCCTTGTCTGTGAGCTCGCTGTACGAGTTGGCAGTGGCGATGCACGAGAGGCCGTTGTTCACGCCGTAATACACTGGGGTAATCTTTTCGTTCGCGATGAGTTCATCAACGGACACAACGTAGATGCCGTTGCTGGATAGCACCCACATCTCGCCTGTTGCGTTCTCGTAGAGGTCGAAGTTGTTGGGGTAGGGGAAGTTGCGGATGGTGGTGATTTGGTAGTCAGCGTCCATATATGCGATGCTATTGCTCATGACAATCCATACAAGGTCGCGCTTGGAGTCGTACTTCATGCGCAGAACAACGTCGGACGAGAGTCCATCTTGTACGCTGAGATGCGAGACACCATCCTTTCCTATAACGTAGATGCCGTCGCCATCGCTTCCCAGCAAAAGATCGCCGTTGCCTGCTTCAGCGATTGTCAGAATCTCTAGGTTTTCTATGCCGTCCTTTTCGCCCCAGATTCGCGCGATCTTTCCTTCATCAATGATAGCCGCACCGCCCGTGCAGGCAACCCCCACGGTTCCGTCGGAGAGTCGCATCGCCGCGCGCACGCGGTCTGAGGGCATGCCGTCACCTTTGGTGAAGCAGGTGATGGCGTTGCCGTCAAAATGCAGTAAGCCAAGGTCACCGAACGTGGATATCCATAGATCATTCTCGCCGTCGTGAACGATAGAGCGGATGCGGATGCCGTCTAGCATGCGGATGAGGTCGGTGGCTTCGAGTGCGGTTCCCGAGGCGGTGCGGGCTGAGGCGATTGGGAAGCTGTCAACGAGGCCATCATCATTGAGCACGGAAAGGCCTGAGTCGGTACCCACCATGAGAAGGTCACGATAGACGCAGGTACTATTGACCACCGCAGGATCGATGCCGTGGCGCTCATAAAGATTTAGGAACTGGTCAGGAACCACCTTCATGATGCCTTGACGTGAAGAGGTGAACCAGAGGTTACCTTGATAATCCACCATTGAGTGGTCTATCGAATTGACGAGTGGAACGTCCGTGAGCTGATGTACGTTACCGTCTCCAATGGCACAGATGCCGTTGTCGGTCGTAATCCACAGCACGTCATCATACAATTCGATGCTGTTTACGTAGCTCAGGGGTGATATGTCGTAGAACTCTGCCTTGCGTAGATTGCTTAGAGTGCCATGGTAAATGCCGGATTCCTTCGTGCCAAAGTAGGCAAGGCCAGGGTTGTCAGGATCGGGAAAAATGGTGTTGATGTCAGTGACCCCGATATCATCGGCTGTGTAGTACGCGATGACACGTCCCTCCTCGATGAGAAAAACGGATCCATCCCGTGTGAGACCATAGAGCAATCCGCCCGCGCCTGCGCGCAAGACACTGACATAGGCGCCCGAGAGACGCGAGTCATTAAGGTTGCGAAGCTCCAAGTCGCCGTTGAACACGGTGACACCCTTCGTGGTGGCGGCATATACATTGCCGACGTTGTCCTCGGTGATAGCGCGCACTGAAGCGGAGCCCAAGCCTTCTG
>CACXDP010000457.1 GCA_902766445.1 uncultured Coriobacteriaceae bacterium | reverse complement strand
CGTACGACAGCATCGTAGCGCGACTCGACGGACTCGACAAGGGCTTTGTCGAGGCCTCGACAAAGCCCTTGTCGAGTCCGTCGAGTGAAGCTCGTACGATAATGCGTCACGGCATCTTTCAGAGTTCTTAGGCCTGCGCCCTACATCCGCTCGATGATGTCGGCGAAGTTGACCTCGAAGCCGGGAAAGATTTCGGCGGGAACCGTCTCGGAGAATGGGTACGTATCCATCACCGCCTCGGTGTCGAATCGGTACGCGAGCACACGCGCGCGCTGCGGGTCGCAAATCCAATACTCGCGCACGCCCGCCTCGCGATACAGGTTGAGCTTAGAAATGTAGTCCATCTCGGGGTTGGATGGAGAGACGACCTCGACCACAAAGTCCGGCGCGCCCTCGCAGCCGCGCTCGGAGAGCTTATCTCGATCGCACACGACCGAGATGTCTGGCTCAACGAACGTGGTATCGTCGGCGAACAGGTTCACCGCGAACGGCGCGGGGTAGACCTTACACGACCCGCCGTGAGAATCGATATGGTTCTTGAGCCGCGCGCTGACCTCCATGACGATTTCCTGGTGTGTCCTGCTTGGGGAGGCAAGGTCCCACAGCTCTCCATCGATGAGCTCCGCGCGCACGCCTTCGGGCAGCGCCCAGTAATCATCTGCAGTGTAGTTTTCCTTTGGCAGCGGCATGGCATCCCCTTCCCACGAATCGCATCTTTAACACCACGTCACAAGTATACCTGTTTGCTGTTGAACCTACTTTTCAGCCCTCTCCATGAAGGCATAGTCATAGTAAGGCGCACGTCGGGTTGAACGACCGACCAAACTATCCCTCGTCGCCGAGCCAGCGTAGAAGCCAGTAGGACTCGTCCTTGGCATCTCCTTGCATCGGAGTCCCACTTGCCAGCCCCCGGCGCAAGAGTTCAATCATTTGTTTCGGTGTTCGCGCGTCGATGGGAGCGCGGCCCAACAACTTCCGGTCCCTCGTCACAAGGTAATTCGCTTTCGATCGCTGGCAAGCTGCCATCACGAGGTCGTCCTCCAAATCGTCGTGCGTGTCGCGGAATTTGTCGGCGAGGTAAAGGTCGCTACTATCCACCGGAATCGCAGTCCCAATTTCTCGCATCTCATGAACACATTCCCAAGCCAATCGCTTTGCAGCGACCGCAAGCTCTTCGGTAAGACGATTTGACTCGCGAGCCCATCGCTTGTTGTCGGCCATTACCTGCCAGTACACGTCGAGAACCGATTGGGCGGGAAAGACAATCGCCGCATCGTAGTTACACGCCAGACGCAGCAATTCAAGGGCTGATTGGCGTCCAGGCCTGTGGGGAAGGTAGATGTCCAGCCAGACATTGGTATCGACCATAATGATGGGCAGACTCTCAAACATCCTCAACCAGCCTCCCGCAATCGCGCTCTATACGCTGCTCGTACAGCACATCGCGCATCTCGTCTTCCGAAAGAGGTTGATACGTCTCCGGATTGAGGCCAAACTTCAGCTCGAAGCCCTCTTGTCGTCGGCGTATCCGCTCGACCACAGCATCTCCGGGGGGCGTTCCCCCTACCGCGTCAATAGCTTTTGCGTCTGCCGCAAGCACCCTTACGAGCTGGTCGAGAGACTCTCTTCCTTGAGCGACCTTCGCCCATACGGCACGTATGAGCTGGGACGGACTTACGTCGGCCCGAGTGAGGACTTCATCGCCCCGAGCCTTAAGGGCAGCGTTCATGCGAATGTTTACCTGCGCCATCGCAGCTGAACCGTTCGCCATGCAAATCCCTCCAAAATAATGAGATACTCTATGCTAGCATTTTGTTGCTAACATATGTTAGCATTCACGAAGCAGCAAAGCAACGGCACTTCTGAAATCGGCCCTCTGCCTATTGACGCTCGTGGTTGTCACGCAGCGTTCGCCCCTTTGGTCGAAGCTGCTACACCCGAACGCGGACAAACTCCCCCGTCCCCATTGTCCGAGCGCGGACAAACTCCCGCGTCCCCCTTGTCCCGAATGTTACACTGTGTCAAAGCAACAAGGAATGAGAGGGAGGCAGCCATGCCAGGCGCGCTCGCACGCGATATAGAGACTGCACATCGCCTGTACGAAGAGTGTGAGAGGGTCCTGTCCGGATGCTACTACGCCGACTTCCTCGACCAAGCCAGAGACGCCCGCGAGGAGCGATTCTGGGTGCATGTCGCGGACTTCTTCCTCGACGAGCGCCAGCGAGAGCTCGTCGATAAGGGGGTGTTCTGATGCCCGGTCGACCTTGGTACCTCTTGTTTGCAGGCGTGAACGGCGCGGGGAAGTCCACGCTATACCGCTCACAGCTGTGGATTCGTCCAGACATGCCGCTCCTCATCGAACGAGTGAACGCCGACGAGATCCTGCTCGAGCAAGGTGGCGACTGGCGCAACCAGACTGATCAGATCCGAGCCGGCCGGGAAGCCATACGACGGATTCGCTCACTACTCGCCAACCGCGCGTCGTTCAACCAGGAGAGCACGTTGTCGGGCAAGACCGTCTTGCGCACGATACGCGAGGCGCATGGGCTCGGATACTACGTCTGCATGCATTACGTCGGCGTACAGAGCGCCGACCTCGCAAACGAGCGCATCGCGCACCGCATGCAAACTGGCGGGCACAACATAGATGCCGAGGTCGTCAGAAGACGCTGGCAGAGCTCGCAGGACCATTTTCTCCGCGCCGTACCGTTATGCGACGAGACCCTAATCTTCGACAACACATGGCAGATGAAGCTCGTGGCTAGGCTCAAGCTCGGCAAGCTGTCGAGCGTCTATCCCACCCATCCGAGCATCACATGGCACCGGGACCTTCTCGCTCGACTGTGAGTCACGAACGCCGCAACGACGCAGCTCACACCACACTTGAGTCACTCGCGGGCAAGCTCGAGGACCATGTGTTTAGTTACACGAGCGCAAAAGGTGGGCGCGCACGCGGGCGATTTCGGCATCGGTCACTCCGCACTCCCCCAGATACTCCTCGAATGAGCCGTATGCCAGCATCAGGCGGTCGTACACCGCTTCGATGGCCGCGCGACGCAACAGCAGTTCGTCGCTCGGCGCGAAGCGGTTGTCGTAGATAAAAGCATCGACTTCCTCGACAGAGCCGAACGAATAGCAGTAGTCGGCGACTATGCGCTCGCGGCTCGCCCCCACCACGCCCAGCAGCAACATAGCGCACATGCCCGTGCGATCCATGCCCGCCGCGCAGTGAAACAGCAGGCAGTCCTCCGGCTCGCACCGCGCGACGAACGCAAAGATCTCGCGCACGGCCTCATGGTTGGCAAGCATCGTGAGGTAACCCAACGTGAGGCATCCGCCGCTGTCGTCCGGACGCTCGAGCTTTGGGTCGGAGATGTTGAAGTCGTAGAACGGCACGCCCTTAAAGCGCACGCTGTCCATCGCGGCGAGCTTGTCAGGCGCGACACGACTTTCGGAAAAGCCTCTAAGGTCGAGCACGGCCCGCACGCCGTAGTCGTGCAAACGCCGCTGGTCTTTCTCGCTCAGCATGTCGATACTCCCCGAGCGAATCATTCGATGCCACGCCGTTTCGCCGGCACCGACGGCATATCCGCCCAGCTCGCGCACATTGTAGCCGGTCTTCACGTCGAGCTTGCGCGCGACCTCGATTGCGGGTGGCTCACTACTCCACAGCGCATGCCATCGCTCCCTCAAACCCATGGCACTCCTTTAGATTGGCCAGCTTGCCGCGAACTGTACGTTTAGTATCGCACATGTTGTCTCCGCACATGACAAAAGCCCAGTTGCGACCATGCCGTTGCGCACTGCGGCACAAACGAACGCAAGAACGACCACTCATGACGCACGGCCTACCGTAAGCAGCCGTTTCCGTACCTGGCGCATAAGAACTTTCACGCAGAAACATGCGATTCACGGTTTGCACAATGGAAGCGTTTTTCGTCAAGTCGAGGACCAAGATTCGCATGGACGGGCGCGACATACGCGACGGGAAAGCTTTGACAAGCTGCTGGACAGTGCGCAGGCGCTCAACAGGCGCATCTCCATGCTGCCGGACGTGTATCAGGGAGATCGAGGGCTAGGGAGAGTGCTGCAACGAGGGACTCATACGCGAGGAGGATGCCGAGGCCTCCGCGAGGTACCGAAGGTACGTCACTGCGTGGGGCTGATGATCAAAGTGCCGCTTCACTTGCCTCAGAATAAACAAAACGCCCCTTCGCCGAAACCGCCCGGTCCGTCTACCTGCAGCTTTGCTGACACGCACCCCGGAGTTTACTTATCATTCATTTATCAAAGGCGGGTCGTGCTAGATTGCTTCCGAAAGGAGGAGCCGTGAAATACATTTTGCTGACCGTGCTCGCGCTCGGGGTATTGCTATGCCTCGGCGCGCTTCTGGCCCGACTGTTCGAGAAGGCCACACGGGGGACCTGGACGACGAGGCGGCGCATCGCGCTGTCTGCGGTCTTTGGAGTTATTATAGCCTTAGGAGCAATGGCAGTGTACTTCGGGATGTATTACCCTGCTGGCGCGTCGGCGCAACGCGCGCTCGCAAGCGATGGGAACGTCGAGGTGCGAAACGTCGAAGAAGGCCTTCTCTTTGATGGAAAGGGTGAGTCGGCGGCCCTTGTGTTCTTCCCCGGAGCCAAGGTTCAGACGGAGGCATACGCCCCGCTCATGCGCCGAATCGCTGAGGGAGGGGTGGACTGCGTGCTGGTTGACCCGCCCCTTCGCATGGCCATATTTGGGGTTAGCCAAGGAAAACAAGCGCTCGACGAACTGGAATACGAGCATTGGGTCGTAGGAGGTCATTCGTTGGGAGGCGTCGCAGCAGGTAGCCTTGCCGCCGATGCTGGCGAGAAGGTCGAGGGACTTGTCCTGCTCGCCTCATATCCGACTGCCGAGCTGGACCCAGACCTCGCCCTTCTTTCGATCTATGGGAGCGAAGACTCGGTCCTAGAGGCTGGGGCCTACGATGACGGAAAGGCCTTTTGGCCGGCCGGGGCACGCGAGCTGGTGATCGAAGGCGGCAACCATGCGGGCTTCGGCGACTACGGTGCCCAAAGCGGCGACGGAACTGCAACCATCACAGCGCAAGATCAGCAGGGACAAACGGCGCAGGCAGTCATCGACTTCGCGCAGAACCTTGAGGCGCCGGGGGCGATGCACGGCTGAGCCTCCGGCGCGTATGCAGCACAAGCTAGATCAATACCCCGTCTCCTCCGCTACAATCAAGGGGTTTGAACTCGCAACGAAAACAGTCAAGGAGAAGCCCATGAAGCAAGTCGCCTATGTCTTTTGCCACGGCCTCAATGGTAGCGGACAGTACGACGAAGAGTACGCAAAGAAGCCCTACTGGGGCGGGTCCTCGGGCGACGTGGTCGCCAAGCTCCGGGACCAAGGCTATGCCGCCTTCGCGGCGAGCGTCGCGCCGCAGGGAAGCGCCTGGGACCGCGCATGCGAGCTCTTTGCGCAGATTGCCGGCGTGCGCACCGACTACGGAAGGTCGCACAGCGAGGAATACCAGCACGCACGCTTCGGTCGCGACTTCACGGGTGAGGCGCTCGTTCCTTCTTGGGATGAGGACACGCGTCTGGTCCTCGTCGGGCACTCGTTTGGCGGCGCCACGATTCGTCTCTTTGCGGAACTCCTGGCCAACGGGGACGAAGAGGAGCGCGCGACAACCCCGACAGAAGAGCTGTCCCCGCTCTTTGCGGGAGGCATGGCGGAGCGGATTCGCGCCATCGTGACCATCGCCGCGCCGAGCAACGGCACGACCGCATACGACCTGGCGCGCGACGCGGCCTTTGATGCCAGAAGCGTAAAGATTCCCCTCAAGTACCGACTGCTGGACCGCGTCATGAAGTCGAGGACCAAGATTCGCATGGATGGGCGCGACGTTCGCGACTGGGCGAGTTTCGACATGCTGCTGGACAGCGCACAGGCGCTTAACAAGCGTATCTCCATGCTGCCGGACGTGTATTACCTCTCCGTGGCCGCCGACGCAACGTTGCCGAGCGAGAGCGGCGCGCGCATACCCGACCCCTCTGCCACGGAGCCGCTGTTCTTCAAGACCTCCATGCTCATGGGCCGCTACAGCGCCACGACGAAGTCGGGATGCGTGGTGGACGACGAGTGGCATGCCAACGACGGCCTCGTGAACACCGTCTCCGCACGGGCCCCTCTCGGTGCACCGCAGCGCCCGCTGGACAAGACCGACGTGCGGAAGGGCGTGTGGAACGTCATGCCCGACATGCACGTCAATCACAGCTACTTCCAAGGCGGCTTCCTCAAGAAGTCCGATCCGTTCCCATTCTTCCAGGACCTCATGGAGCTGCTCGAGGGCCTCGAGTAAGGGAGTTCTAAGGGTACACGGAAGGAACCATCTCTTTCGTGTACCACGGTTTCGGACGTAAGATAGACGAGTCTCTTTCATCATGAATGAGGAGTGTGACTTATGAGACATGCGTCACGCATCAAGCGCCTCTTGGACTCCTATCGTCGCAGCCACAAGACCTTTGCGCTCTTCACCGTCCTCAGCACGCTTGTAGTCTTGACCATGATTCGCTGCATCCTGAACGGCAACTACGAGAGCACCGCCCTGTGCGTCTTGTCCCTTCTGCTCTTTCTCGTGCCCGCCATCCTGCAGGACAGGATGAAGATCGAGATTCCGCCGGTCTTTCAGGGCATCATCTTTGGCTTCATCTTTGCAGCTGAGATCCTCGGCGAAGTCAACCATTTCTACGTGCGAATTCCCGGCTGGGACACCATGCTGCACGCGATGAACGGCTTCCTGTGCACAGCCATCGGGTTTTCCCTTGTCTACCTGCTGAATCGCGGTAGCAAGAACGTCAACCTCTCGCCGTTCTACCTGACGCTCGTCGCCTTTTGCTTCTCCATGACCATCGGCGTGCTGTGGGAGTTCTTTGAGTACGCGATAGACCAGGTCTTCTTCCTTGACATGCAGAAGGACTTCGTCGTGCGGGAGTTCGGCTCGGTGTCGCTCGACCCGCTGAATATGGGGACGCCCATCGACGTGGCCAACATCACCCAGACCGTCATCACCACGGCTTCCGGCAAGACCTACACCATCGAGGGTGGCTATCTCGACATCGGCATCGCTGACACCATGAAGGACCTGCAGGTCAACCTGCTTGGCGCCGTGGCGTTTTCGGTGATTGGCTACCCCACGCTCAAGTTCTCAAGAAGCTCCAAGGTGGTGGAGGGCTTGACCATCAGGCCCGCAGATCTGCCTCGCAGGGATTGACCACTTTCCCACAGCGGGATCGTGGTCATGACCACGATCCCGCTGTGGGAAAGTGGTCAGCGGCGCATCACAGGCGCTAGACCGTCTCCTCCCAGAGCAACTTGTCGCCCACGGCCACGCGCCTGAGACCCTGTTCCTTGTGTTTGTTGAAGTTGAAAGAGAGCATGTAGCCGACGTCGAGTCCGAAGTGCTCAAGGTAGCCCCGAAGCTGCTCCTCGCCCTCCTCGTGGCGACTCCGCCCCCGCCACACCTTTAACTCGACGACGAACTGCTCGCCGAGGTAGTCAACCACCACGTCGGTGCGGGTCTGGTCGCGCGTCTGCGCTTCGATGTAGTAGTTCCCCGTGCCGTTGATGATGGGCTTGAGGTAGAGCAGGAACTGCTTGCGGCAGTCTTCCTCCAGCCGCCTCTCGCCCTCCTCGGGTGACCCGAAGACCTCCGTATACGTTCGCCGGAAGCCCTCGAGCACCGCACACATGTCGAGGCGGCCATCACGAACGAAGCGACTCTTGCCAAGGGCACCGGCATCCTTCATGGCCCGCCCCTGTTCCTCAACGAGGTAGTAGTCATAGAGCAGCATCTCGAAGACGCGATTGGCGATCGCCACCCTCCCGCCGCGGCTCGCGACGAACCCATACATCATGAGGAGCTTTTGGGTCTCGTTGTAGGGGGAGAAGAAGACCTCCTCGCCGCGCATGAGCAATGCGCGAAGCTGCTCCTTGAGCGTGGGATGGTCCTCGAGCTTCCCCGTGAGGGAGTCAAAGAGGCTCACGTCATCGTCCTCGAGCAGCCGCCTCACGGCACGGTTCACTCCTTCGCGCGTCCACGGAAGCCCGTCTTCGTCAATCAGCTGGCACACGCGGCTCACGAGGAAGGGGTAGCCGCCGGTCCAGTCCACGATCTCGCGCGTCACGGCGTCAACGTCCATGCCCGTGGCATGGTCGCGCTCGTACTCTTCCAGCATGCCCGCAACGTCCGCACCGTCGAAGGTCATCCGCACCTTGAAGTCGGCGGCGATGTTCCATGGGCTGTTCGTCTTTGACGCCTCCTCGGGGCGAATCTTTGCCTTAAGGTGCTTGACGTCGGTCACCCCCGCCAGCACGACCGACTGAAAAGCCGGAATGGACGAGTTCTTCCCCCGGTCAAGGTACTGCTGACGGAGCTGCGCGAGGAGATCGAGGAACACCTGGTTGTTCGTCGCGCTATCCACCTCGTCGATGACGAGGACGACGGGACGCTCGCTCTCGCGCAGCCAGCGGGAGATGACGCGAAAGAGGGTCGAGAGCGTCAGCAGACGGGGGTCCGCCTCGGTGAATGCCTCGAGGCGGACCTCGATTGCCGGCGGCATCGAGAGCCTTCCATTCACTACCTCCTCGAGCAGGATTCCGGAGAACCCGCGCACGAACATCCCCTCCGTACTGAAATCCGCACTGCCAAGCTTCTGGAAAGAGAGGCCCGCCACCTCGTAGCTTCCGGCGAGGGCACGCTCCAGCGCCGCGAGCAGCGTGGTCTTGCCGTACTGACGCGCGCGGTTGACGCAGAAGTAGTCCCCCCGCTCGACCATCGCGCGCGTCTGCGCCACGCGGCTCGACACGTCCACCATGTAGTGCATCTCCGGCACACACAGCCCCGTAGTGTTGAATTCCCTCATCACGCGCTCCCCTCTTTCCCGACGGCACCATCATACCCGATGCGCGCCAGCGGCCGCCCGCGGGGACGCAGACTGCCAAGAGGTGCGGACGGGACCTCGGCGAGCGGGGCGTGCACGACGGCACGTACGTGGACCGGTTCATGCGCAACCGGCAGCCTACGGTTGTTTTGGCTGGCCCGAAGAAGCGGCGAGTGCGTGGTTCGAGATCGAGTGCGTGGTTCAAGTCATCCTGAGAAGGCCGAGTGCGTGGTTCGAGATCGAGTGCGTGGTTCAAGTCATCCTGAGAAGGCCGAGTGCGTGGTTCGGGCTGCGAACCACGCACTCGGGGGCCTCAGAATGACCGAAACCACGCACTCGATTCCAAACCACGCACTCGATCGCGGAGGCTCCTAAGCTCTACGACACGAGCACGCCGCTGGAGCTGAAGGCGTAGCTCTTGCCGTCGATGGTGGCCTTGCCGGTCTGCATGGCGCCGCTCGCCCGGAAGTAGTAGCGCTTGCCCGAGATGTCCTGCCAGCCGACCTGCATGCGACCCTGGGCGTCGAAGTAGAACTTGCTGCCGTTCACGTCGGCCCAGCCGGTGGCCATGTTGCCGGACGCGCGAAAGTAGTACTTGGTGCCGTCGATGTCGGCCCAGCCGGTGGCCATGGAACCCGCCGGGCGGAAGTCGCATCTGTTCCGCGTGAGTGAGGCATAGCACCTCGAATGCGGCTCCGCGCCAGTTGGCATAGCGGCCCCCATCGCGTTGGAAGTCGTCCCAGTTCTCGAAGTCGCGCGAACCAGAGAGAAGCCGATAGTGAAAAAGCAGGAACGGATCGATGAGCTGCAGGCATAGCGGGTTGCGGGGCTTGCTCTGGTCCTTGAACTGACGCACATAGGCACATCGAACGAGGTCCTTCACGGCGCGCTCGAACGTTCCCGCAGGAATGTCGAGTCTCTCGAAGCACGCCTGCTTTGAAATGCCATACCTGCGCGACGCCAGCAAGGAGAGGATGCTTTCGTACACAGGGGACTTCTTGAGAGTTGCCTCCAAGAGCTTCTTTGACTCCCCACGAAGCAGCGCATGCGGCGCGAAACAGAGGCGATCGATGTTTTGGCGTAGGCTGTCATCTCCGTCAAGCAGCTCAAGGAAGTATGGCAGTCCGCCGAACACCATGATATTGTACGCATCATTTCCAATTATAAGCAAAATATCGATGAAATGTGTCAGGGCATCGCGTCGAGCCAGAACGAGCCGGTCCGGGGCAACGCCTGCGGGGCCGGCGGTGCACACTTTTCGTCATCGGGAGGGCGCGCGAAAGGCCGCCCCCGCGGACAAACGTCCCCGTCCCCCTTGTCCCGATGAGCTGATATACTTTTCTTTCCGCCAACGAAAGGAGCAGCAATGAAACGTACAACTACCGTATTGGCCACGGCTCTGACCTTCGTGCTCGCCACAGGCGCAATGGCTGGGTGCGGCAACCAGCAGGCGTCCACTACCGAGCCAGAAGCCACGACTGAGGCGACCGAGTCAGCTGAGACGACCGAAGCGACCGCCCAAACCCAGGAAGAACTCATTGCCGAGTTCAAGAATGCCATCGCGAACGTCCCCGATTGCAAATCAGTCACAGCCGAAGAAGAGTCGTCTTCGCTTTTCAAAGATGACGACGAGGCCATAACGTCCAAGTCCATCTACAAGTTTGACGAGAGTGGCGAAAAGCTGAGGACGAGCAGCGAATCCGAAATCTCTGGGATAAAGCTCACGTACTACACCGAAGGCGACGATGCCGTGCTTGTCACTGATGGCCCCGCTTATTCCGGCACGGTCGAGCAGTTCGACCTCGTCCAAGGCAAGGGCTTGCAAGCGTATCTGGAAGACCTCATCGGCGCGCAGGGCATGCTGGCCGACTGCGCCGCTTCCGTGGAAAAGACGGAAACAAACGGGCTGACCTTCTATACGCTCACACTCGACATCGACAAGTACACCGCAGCCGACGAGGCCCTGCAACTCCTGGCGGACTCTGGCTCGAAGCTAGTGGAGACGATTGTCACCATTGGCTTCGAAGAGGACGGCAACATCGCGTCGATAGACAGGAAGTACGACTTCGGGACGAGCACCGCCACGCGAAACGTAGTATTCAAGGATCACAACAGCACCACGGTCGACCCGATGCCCGAGGCAACTAATACATATGAAGAGATGGAAGCCGACATGGAGACGAAGCTCGACGAGATGTTTGGCGGCGATGAAGCCGCTGACGCGGCCGAGCAGGCAACCGATGAGCAGACGACAGAGCCAGCGACCGACGGGCAAGCAGCCGAGTCCGAGCAAACGACCA
The DNA here is from genome assembly GCA_902766445.1 of uncultured Coriobacteriaceae bacterium. Classification (GTDB taxonomy): domain Bacteria; phylum Actinomycetota; class Coriobacteriia; order Coriobacteriales; family Atopobiaceae; genus RUG440. Next base: position 10,367 of record CACXDP010000457.1, on the reverse strand, counting down.
AGTAACCTCCTCCCACATACCACACGCACCTAGAGAGCGGCCCCACGGAAAGCGTTCGATTTCCGTGGGGCCGCTCTTTGACAAACACCAAGCGAAGCACGTGATGCTACGCGCACCGCACCAAACCCGCCTACAGCTCGCGGGGCTCGGCCGGAGGATCGAGCTCGAAGGGCACGGCAGGAGTAAACAAGCTCACCAGCGGCACGATTGCGAGCGAGAGCAGCATGGCGATGGCACCGCAGTTGACGGGGCTCTCGATGAAGCCGATGAACATGTTCGCGGTGGTGAGGCCCACGCCCACGACAAAGCTCGCCCACACGGCCGCACGTGAGATGCGCTTGCTGTACAAGCCCCACAGGAACGGGCCGAGGAAGGCGCCGGCCAAAGCACCCCAAGAGATGCCCATGAGCTGGGCGATGAAGTTGACGGGCGAGGTGTACTGCCACAGCGCGATGAGGGCCGAGATCACGACGAACACCACGAGGAGGCTGCGCATGCACACGAGCTGCTTCTTTTCGTCCATGTCGCGCACGATGCGTCCCTTGATGAGGTCGATGGTGAGCGTGGAGGAGCTCGTGAGCACCAGCGAAGAGAGCGTGGACATGCTCGCCGAGAGGACAAGCACGATCACGAGACCGATGAGCAGGTCAGGCAGGGTGGAGAGCATCGAGGGGACGACCGAGTCAAAGACCGGGGCGCCGGTCTCGGGATTGAACACGATCTTGTCGGCATAGAGACGACCGAAGCCGCCGAGGAAGTAGCTGCCACCTGCGACGATGACGGCAAAGAACGTCGAGATGATGGCGCCTTGACGCACGGCCTCGTCACTCTTGATGGCGTAGAACTTGCCGACCATCTGCGGCAGACCCCAGGTGCCGAGCGAAGTGAGGACCACGACGCCAAGCAGGTTGAGCGGGTCAGGGCCAAAGAAGCCCGCGAGCGCCCCCTGCATGGGCGACCCCTCCACGGGAATCTGCGAGAGCGAGGTGATGGCCTGCATGAAGCCGCCGTTGTCCGAGAGCACCGCTCCGATGATTGCGGTGATGCCCACGAGCATGACGATGCCCTGCACGAAGTCGTTCACGACGGTTGCCATATAGCCGCCGAGCACGACATAGACGCAGGTCACGATGGCCATGCCAATGATGCATACGGTGTAGTCAATCCCGAAGGCCATCTCAAACAATCGCGAGAGACCGTTATACACCGAGGCGGTATAAGGAATGAGGAACACAAAGATGATGGCGGACGACGCAACGCGCAGCGCTTCGCTACCGTAGCGCGAACCAAAGAACTGCGGCATGGTGGCGGAGCCCAGGCGGTGCGTCATGAGACGCGTCCGTCTGCCCAGCACGACCCACGCGAGCAGGCTTCCGATGAAGGCGTTGCCCACGCCAATCCATGTGGCAGAGATGCCATACTTCCAACCAAACTGACCCGCGTAACCGACAAATATAACCGCAGAGAAATAGCTGGTACCGAAGGCAAATGCCGAGAGCCACGGACCGACGTTGCGGCCGCCGAGCACGAATCCCTCGACGCTTTCCGACTGATTGCGGGTGCGCAGACCAATGAAGATGACAGCCGCGATGAACACGACCATCATGAGTATCTTTGCAACCATGTGTTCTCCTTTCGAAATCGGCGCAATAGCACGTCGGTATGCTACGTGAGGATAGTGCCGCGCGTTGTCTGGCGTGCCGTTTTGACGCGCACTTGCAACACTTCGCCGAGGGCGGAGTGATAGGCGACAGATCCCTTGATGTATACTTCGTTTTGAAAATGTTCAGGATGAATTCAGCGATAGTTGCCGAATCGCCTAATGCAAAGTTCAAGAAGAGAGTCCGAGACAATGTAGCTTGCACGGAATCACGGCGAAAGGAAGGGACATGACAAGCGCAAGAGACCGAATACTCACGGCGTTGCTCACAATCGCGATGGTGTGCAGCGCGACTCCTATCTCCGCATTTGCGGACGCTCAAGGCGGGGGTGCCGCAGATGAGGGCATAGTGCAGCTGGACCCCTCGGATGACGCGGCGTCGTCGTCCAATCCCTCTATCACGGAAGAAGGCCCCGCCGATATCGAGCAGGAGCTCACCGACGCGGAAGACCCCTCCCCCACCGTAGAGTCCGATGAGGCTCTCGTACCCGAAGGCAACCCCATCGAAGTTCCGACCACCCCCGAGGCTGACCAGACAGCCGACTCCACGACCTTGCGCGACTCCAACAACGATGCGAACACTGACGCGATTCCTACCCTGACCGACCGGCCCACCGGACGAGAGCGCGCCCCTCACCCCGATCCAAACGCCGATCGTGTCCAGCTCAATCCCGAGCTGACTCAGGGACTGACGAATCTCTCGGCGCAAAGCTCCGACGATGAGAACTCAAACCTCGCGACGGCCAAAGCCGACAAAGGCATCACTCTCCAGATACAATCAACCGCATCGCTCAACTACACTCCCTACGAGAATTGCATCTGGCCCTCGCAGACGCGTCGCTACGTATACTTCATGGCCAGCAAGAAAGTCGAAAACGAGTGGGGCGGACAAGACACAGTATTTACTGCCTACCGCTACGACATGGACAAGGCGAGCGTGAGCAAGGTATGCGACACCAAGAGCGACTTCTTCTACTATACCGATGATAAGCTTTACATAATGGAAGGCGCGCACACATCCTACTACGTTCGCGATACCGACTCCTATGTACACCGCCTCACGATACGGACGATAGACCTGCGCACGGGATCGGAAACCTCGATAAAGATGAACACCGGCGACTCCCCCTCGCAGTTTGGCGTGGACCATCAAGGCCGCCTCTACGTGCAGTACTATCCAGAAAAGGAGGACGGCTATGTCATGCGCATCTACGATAGCGCAGGCAAGACCCTTGCCACAAAGAAAAACGTGCCCAACAACTACGGCTTCGCCGGTTTCGACAAGCAAAACGGCAACTTCTACTTCATGGGCTACTACAACTGGATCTACTTTGGCTATGACCATGACATGACCGCCCTCAAGGTCGGCAACTTCGACGGCTCAAAGATCACCGTCAATGACGAGCCCATCTCGATAGCCTACCAGAGCTGGTTCTTTGAACACAGCGGTTGCGCAGAGATGCTTAACGGGCGGTATCTAGCCGACCTCAGCACCTTCAACGGTGATTTGCTTACCATCCTCGACTCGCACGCCATCGGCGTCAATGACGTCAGTGACACGGTCACGTCCATCTCCCTCATCGATGGCAGCGTTGACGTCTCCTCCGTAGCCCTCCCCGCAAAAACGATCATCTTGGGCGCACGGACGCACGACTCCGAATACGTTGACGATTACGACGTGAGCGGCGTCGGTTCGCGCTCGGCATACATCAAGGGCGAGGACTCGGGCATCTTTGCCATCGCGACCGGGCGCCAAGAGCTGAGCCTCTACAAGGCGACGACCAAGGAATACCTCGGCGCCGTACGCACCTCGGAGCCCATCTATAAGGTCATGGCGAGCGGCAGCACGCTTGCCATCCTGGAAAAGTCCTCCGCTGGAGCGTTCAAGATCGAAAGCGCAGCCATCCAGTTCCCGACATCCATCAGACTGGTTGGCCCCAGCTCGGTGATCGCAGGTGGCAGCGCCGATTATGGCATCCAACTTGACGGCAACGTGCAGGTGGACGTGACCGTACGGTCCTCCGACACGTCTGTGCTGTCCGTGGACAACCAGGGGCACGCATCCGCCTGGAAAGCGGGCACCGCAAGGCTCACGGCAACCACGGCTTCGGGCCTCACGACGACAAAGACGGTCACGGTAACCGCGGCACCCGCATTGGCAGCTTCAAAGGTCGTCACGCTGGGCGGCAAAGTATTCTCGAACTGGAATGCTGGAAACTACCGAACGTATGGCAATCCCGTGACCTCGTACCTGGTCGAGACCGATCAGGGCTTCATGCGCGTGCAAGCCCGCACCTCCAACGTCCTTATCGAGAACTACAACACCTCCGGCAGACTCCTCTCCACCAAGACCTTCAAGCACTCTCTCCCAATCTTTGGCGGGTATTTCCACGGGGCCGACGGCACGAACTACCTCATTACCGGCAGGAAGAACGAGGCCAATGCGGACGACGTGGTCGTCGTGCGCATCATTCACTACGACAGCGCATGGAACAGGCTAGCGGCCTGCAACATCAGCGCCGCAAACACGCGCATACCCTTCGACGCCGGCTCGCTGCGGGTAGACGAGGCTAGAGGAAAGCTCTACATCCATACCTGCCACGAGATGTACACCGACGAAGACGGCTACAACCACCAGGCAAATATGACCTTTGTCGTCAACGAGGCTGACATGAAGCTCGTCGACTCCTACACCGACGTGATGAACCTGAGCGAAGGCTACGTGAGCCACTCGTTCAACCAATTCGTGCGCACGGACGGGAACTACGTCTATCGCGTGGACCATGGCGACGCAGGCCCGCGCGGCATAGCCTTCACGAAGACCCCGCTTGACGGCTCGATCGGAAATCCCACATTGTATGGCACGCTCACCCGCTTCAAGGACGATTCCTACTACAACTACACTGGAGCGTCTGTCGGCGGGTTCGAACTCTCCGAGACCCACGCCATCGTTGCGTGGAACGAGGACGTATCGGATGACTACAACGCGTCGCGCAACGTGTTCGTCACCTCTCTGCCTAAGGAGGGTGGCACGGCGCAGACGGTAAAGCTGACCAACTACTCAAAGAACGTCACCTGTTACACACCGCAGCTCGTCAAGGTCGACGGCCGCCACCTCATTGCGATGTGGACGGAGTACAACCAGACCACAGGCGTCTACAAGATGGCGTTCGCGCGCATCGACCAGGCCGGTGGGCGTGCGGGTTCCGTAGTCCGCAAGGTAATCCCACAGTCGGACTGCCAGCCCATCATGCTCTCCGATGGCACCATCAGCTGGTTCGTCTCCTCCGACCGGGTTGTGAAGCTCTACAAAGTCAACCCATACGCCCTGAGCGCGGCGAAGGAAGACCCCTTCAGCGACGAAACCATGACCAGCAAGGATATCAACTGGTACGCTTATGTCGAGCCCGTGATCAGCAGGACCTGGAGTGGCAAGGCCAGCAGGCCGAAACCCAAGGTCATCGCCGATGGCGTGACGCTCAGGGAGGGCACCGACTATACGCTGAGCTACAAAAATAACGATAGAGTCGGCACGGCAACGATCGTCGTCACAGGTAAGGGCGACTACAAAGGCCAGATCACCTCGAATTTCACCATCACACCGAGGAACCTCAGCAGCACGACGGTCACTCTCTCAAAGACGTCCTACGCGTATGACGGCACGGCAAAGAAGCCAACGGTCACCGTGGCGTACAACTCCACGAAGTTCTCAGCGGACTCCTACACCGTGACGTATCCCTCCGGCTGCAAGAACGTGGGCACCTACGAGGTTACCATCACGGGCACGGGCAACTGCACCGGTACGGTCAAACGGACGTTCAAGATCGAGAAGGGGACCAACCCGAGCACCTTCACGGCAAAGACCGTCGATGTCTCGTATGCGGACCTGACGGGTGCCTCCCAGACCGTTACGGCAATTACCGGTTCCAACCGCACAGGCACCGCAAGCTACCAGAAAACCTCTGGTTCAGCGAACGTCACCGTCAACGCCAAGACCGGAAAGGTCACGGTCAAGAAGGGCACTGCGAAGGGAACCTACACCATCAAGGTCAAGGTGAGCGTCGCGGCGACCGCCAACTACAAGGCCCTGACCAAGGAGCTCACCTTCAAGGTCGTTGTCAAGTAACTACAGAGTGTAAGTAATGGGCGTAGGCGATGTCCAAACTTAACCGCCTACGCCATACGACTTCTTTGCAGAGAACGCCTTGTGCTACCATGGGACCCAATCACCCCCACAACGAAGGGCCCGCCCATGCAGCTGCAAGCGACGCTCGACTCGCCCCGATTAGACCACTGCATCGAGATACTTGAGCAGATTCACCCCTATGTCGACATCGTGGAGGTGGGCAACCCGCTTCTCATCGATGTGGGGCTAACCTTAGTCGAGAAACTGCGCGCGGAGTTTCCTCAGATCGGCATCTGTGCCGACGCGAAGATTGTCAATTCGGGACACTACATCGCGTCCCACTGCTTCGACCGTGGAGCCAGCATGGTCACCGTCATGGGCGTCGCGGCCGACCAGACGATTGAAGGTGCCGTGGCATCAGCTGAGCTCGCTGGTGGTAAGGTCATGGCTGACCTCGCGGGTGTCTACGATGTCACCAGTCGCGCACACGAGCTTGAGGAGCTAGGCGTACACTATCTGTGCGCACACACCGAGTTCGAGGATAGGCAGATTGCCACGAACCCCTTCGCCGATGTTCGCCCCGGCTTCGCGCAGGCCTTCCGCACGGTATTTGGCTACACCAACACCAACAACCCGCTACGCGAGCTCGACGCCATACGCTCAAACACGCGCGGCATGGCACGCACGGCCATCATAGGTCGCATCGACGAAAGCAACATTGATGAGGTCGTGGCACATGAGCCTGACCTCATAATCATAGGGCGGGCCATCGTCGGCTCCATCGCTCCCGCTCACGCCGCCGCCGACCTGCGCGAGCATTTCGCGAGGTAGCACTCCCCGCCCGTCAAACCTACCTGCGCGCCTTGAGCGTTGCAAACATCCGAGTGTTGTGGCTCTTTACAAAGGAGATGATTTGTCCCTCGCGATAGGCCATCCGCGCATTCTGGGTCTTTATCGGCACGAGCATCGTCTGCATCATGCGTGAGCGAGGCTTCGCGAGTGCGACGGCAATCTGTGCTCGCTCGCTCGTAATCATCTGCTCGATGAGCTCAATCTTCTCGGCAGATGAGAGTTTGCACGCAGGGTTGCAGACATTCTCGATACAGCCCACCAAGCGCTCCACATAGCGTCGATGCACCATCTCCATGCTTGCGGGGTCACCATCAAGCTGCCAATGGTGATAGAGGTCGAGCATCCAACCATGCTCCTCTTCGCGCTTCTCATACATGTCGGGGCGCCAGCGGGACGTCTCGGAGTCCTCGCGCTGCCGGATGAAATGGTAGTAGGGCTCAGCCACCACACCGACACGCTCGATGTCGCGAATGTAGTCAAGCACGAAGGGGAAGTCATCCATGAAGGTGTCGCGGAAACGAAGGCCGAGTTGTTCAATGCGCTCACGTAAAAAGAGCTTGTTCCATGGCGGATACAGAAGATTCTGGTCAAAGAGCTCTGCCGCCGCCACGCGAAACTCATGCTGAGTGGGATAAATCGCCGTGGGCCGACTCTTTATCTCGGTGGTGTGCTGGCCATCCTTGCCGTAATAGGTCTCGATGTAGAACCCCTCGACCACGAGCTGTAGGCTACTCGTCTCCGCCGGCTCCACCATGCTCTGCAGCAGATCGCGCTCAGCCCAGTCGTCAGCATCCATGAAGTACACGTACTTGCCACGCGCATGGTCAAGCGCTAGGTTTCGAGCCGCAGGCGCACCGCCGTTTGCGGGGTGGAAGTCCACGATCCGCAAGTCATGGCGCGTGTGCTGTCGCACGATGTCGCCCGTGCGATCGGTGGAACCATCATCCACCACCAAGAGCTCAAAGTCATCCATGGACTGGCGCTGCATACTTTCGATAGCACGCCGTACATATCCCTCGACGTTATATGCCGGAAGGATGACCGAGACTAGGGGATATCCACGAAGCAGCTGAGCCATCCAGCAAGAACCCGTTTCTCCTAGAGCCAAAGAGACGCACGCACAAAGCAACAATATCAGCCATAGGTGAACAAGGTATGGATGTGGCGTGAATCCAGCATATCACCATGTCATATGAAGAGCGTAGCGACGAGACCGCAGATGACACCCACCACGTAGATGAATGCCGCGACGATCACGTTCTGTCGCAAGTCATAGTTGGTCCGAAAGAGCACCAAGAGACCCATGCCGCCCGACACCAAGAGACCCGCGAGCATCGGCCCCACCCCGAGCGTTCCCTCAAGGTATAGCTCCGCGATCAGCACGCTCGCCGCACAGTTGGGCACGAGACCTACCAGGGCAGAGAGCATCGTGGCGACCATCGGCTGTGCATCAAGCACCGAGGCAATTACATCATGACCGGCCGTCTCGATGACGAGGCCAAAGGCGAACGTGATGACTGCTATGAAGACCGTCACCTGCACGGTGTGAACAAGGGCGCTGCGAAGTATGTGCCACCAACGCGAGCCGTGCGTGTGCTCGTGGGCATGCTCATGGGCATGCTCATGGCTATGTGCCGGAGCTACGGTATCCGCATGCGCAGAAATGTCGTGTCCAGCGGGGTTTTCGACGGCGTCCATGTCGCCGCAGTGGCAGTGCGCCCGCTGGCATAGTTCCCGTATGTGGGGATGACCATCTCCCGTGCGATGAAGCGCCCTTAGCACCGCGTCGGCGGCGAAACCCACCACCATGCCGATGATCACCTTTGCCACGATAATCCAGACCAATTCCCCCACGTGCGACCCATGCGCCACAAACACGGGAATCAGCTCGTCGGAGGTCGAAAGAATCACGGCAACCAGGGTTCCGGCTGTGATAATCCGGCCCGCATAGAGCGTCGCCGCCATGGCGCTAAAGCCGCACTGGGGTATCGCGCCAAACAATCCACCGACCGCAGGGCCAGCAACCCCCGCCCGACGGATGATGCGCTCTGCCCTGCCCTCGGCTGAGTGCTCGATCGCCTCCATGGCTACATACGTCACAAAGAGGAACGGTATGAGGGTGAGGGTATCCTTGACAGTATCCATGAGTACGTCAAGAAAGAGCTCCGTGTCCATCATTCACCTCTCTCCGCGTGGCCTTACTGCCACGGCTCCATACTGCCTTCGGGATAGCGCACGTCGCTTAGCACGAGGCCCTTAGCGGGTGCAGTGGGACCTGCCGCGCGCCTGTCACGCCTCTCAAGCGCGTCTGCCAGCCATGAGACGGGTCTGTTGTTACGCCCCACCTCGACGAGCGAGCCCACAATGATGCGCACCATGTTGTGCAGAAACGCATTGCCCACGACATCGACGGCAAGCACGTCTTCCCCAAGCTCTTGCACAACGCGTACGTCCACCCGCTCGAGGTGGCGACTCAACGATCGACCCGCTTCCGATATCCGCCGAGCAGAGCTCACCTTGCAGAAACTCGTGAAATCATGCTCTCCCAAGAGCGCCTGCGCGGCCGAATGCATGGCATCAACGTCGAGCGCTTCCTTGAGCCACCATACGCAATCTGCAAGCAAGACGGGCTGTGCGTTGCCGCACACGATACGGTAGCGATACGCACGCGCAACCGCATCGAAACGGGCAGAGAAACCGGCATCTGCCAGATATACCCCTCGCACTGAAATATCCTCGGGCGTGATAGCCGCCAGCGAACGCCAGAGACGTCGCGGCTGCAACGCCGCCAGTTCTTCCGGAAGAAGCGGCATGCTCACATGCTGTGCTATTGCAGACACACCCGCATCGGTACGGCCCGCGCAGGTCAGGTCACAGGGACGACGCAACAGGATCTCCAGGGTCCGCCGCAGCTCACCTGCGACCGTGCGCTCACCCTCCTGCTCGGCGTAACCGGCAAATCCGGCTCCACGATATCCCAGCTTTAGCACGAGCGTCTTGTCACCCGCACCTTCAAGCGATGCCATGCGAACTCCGATCTTAGGATGGGTACCGAGGGGACTGTCCTCCCAAGTACCCTCTGCCCCATTAGTCCAAAAGGGACAGTCCTTGCTTTCTGCGCAAGGACTGTCCCCACGTTTCGCTTTGCACGAATGTGCTACTCAGCGACCTCCGCGGCCTCCTCGACCTTGGTTACGGTCGAAGACTTCTGTGCGACCGGCTCGTTGACCATCTCAATGATGACCATCTTTGCGTTGTCGCCCTTACGGTTGCCGAGCTTCATGATGCGGGTGTAGCCACCATTGCGGCCTTCCCACATGCCCTGAGCGGCCTTGTCGAAGACCTCGGCCACCAGATCCTTGTCGCCCAGCTTGGCGATGGCCATGCGGCGAGCCGCAAGGTCACCACGCTTGGCCCACGTGACGATACGGTCGACGTCGGGGCGAATTGCCTTGGCGCGCGACTCAATCGTCTTGATGCGGTCGTTGGCAAGCAGGGCGGCAACAAGGCTCTTCTTCATTGCCTTGGTATGGCTCGCATCGGTGCCGAGCTTCATACCCCTCTTCTTGTTGTGCCTCATGTTCTAGCTCCTATGCACTACCTTGCGACGCCCTAGGCCTTGAGGCCGAGACCCATGGTCTCGAGCTTGTCCTTGACTTCCTCCATGGACTTGACGCCAAAGTTGCGAATATTCAGAAGATCGTTCTCGGAGAACTCTACCAACTGGCG
>CACXDP010000456.1 GCA_902766445.1 uncultured Coriobacteriaceae bacterium | reverse complement strand
TCCGCGTGGCAGCATTCCTCGAGATTGACGTCCGCGTGGCCGGATTCTCCGTGTTTTGCGTTCCCGTGGCAAGAATCGCCACGCCAACGTCAATCAGGAGGCAAAAAACCACGGCAGCGTCGATCTCCGGGAAAGCGTGCCACGGCAACGTCAATCCCATGGAACGCCTGCCACGCCGCCGTCAAATCCGCGGAACGCGGGCCACGGCAGCGTCGATCTCGGGGAGCACCCCGCAGAGCCGGACGGATGGTCCCCTCCGCAGCCCTAACTGATTGTAATTGTCCGACGCTCTCGTCAGGCAGCCTTAATCCCGCATGCGGACGAGAGCGCTCGCATATCGGTGCGTGCGTTGAACGCGCTCTTCGGGGGCCGCGCTCGTATCGATGCCGCATTCCTCGGCGCGCCACCCTCAAGCGGATCCTGGTCAAGTTCGCCGACACCAAACGTATCCGTCACCTTGACGGTTGCCTGATGGGCATGGCTTGCAGGCCCGCGCACGGGTAGCCGTGTCGCATGACCGTCTCCCTGCCCAAAAACGCCTAGACCGTCTCCTCCCAGAGGACCTTGTCGCCCACGGCGACGCGCCTGAGCCCCGGCTCCTTGCGCTTGTTGAAGTTGAAGCTCAGCATGTAGCCCACGTCGAGTCCGAAGTGGTCAAGGTAGCCGCGCACCTGCTCCTCGCCCTCCTCGTTGTAGCGCGGGCCGCGCCACACCTTGAGCTCCACCACGAACTGCTCGCCACGGTAGTCGACGATGACGTCCGTGCGCGTCCGGTCGCGGGTCTGCGCCTCGATATAGTAGTTGCCCGTTCCGTTGATGATGGGCTTGAGGTAGAGCAGGAACAGCTCGCGGCCGTCCTTCTCGGGAAAACGGTCGCAGAGGGGTCCGAAGACCTGCGTGTAGGTGCGGCGGAAGCCTTCGAGCACTTCGCGCATGTTGAGTGAGCCCTCGCGGACGAAGCGGCTCCGGCCCAAGACGGCCCCGTCCTTCATGGGCTCCTCGTGCTCCTCCGAGAGGAAGAGGTCGTAGAGCAGCGTCTCGAATATCCTGTTGGAGATGGCGACCTTGCCCGAGCGGTTCTTGATGAACCCGTACATGGAGAGGAGCTTCTGCGTCTCGTTGTAGGGGGAGAAGAAGATCTCTTCCCCACTCATGAGCATGGAGCGGAGCTGCGCCTTGAGGGCGGGGTGGTCCTCGAGCTTGCCCGTGAGTGACTCAAAGAGGCTTACGTTGTCGTCGGTCAGCAGCATCCGCACGGCGCGGTTGACGCCCTCGCGGTCCCATCCCAGCCCACCCTCGTCCATGAGCTGGCAGATGCGGCTCGCGAGGAAGGGGTAGCCGGAGGTCCAGGCGATTATCTCCTTTGCCACGGCGGTCACGTCCATGCCGGTGGCGTGGTCCGCCTCGTACTGCCCGAGCATCCCCGCGACGTCCGTCTCGTCGAACGACATGCGCACCCTGAAGTCAGCGGCTATGTTCCAGGGGCTGTTCGTCTTGGACGTCTCCTCGGGTCGAATCTTCGCCTTGAGGTGCTTGACGTCGGTGACGCCTGCCAGTACGACCGACTGGAACGCAGGGTACGAAGGGTCTTCTTCGCGTGTGAGGTATTGCAGGCGTAGCTGCGCGAGGAAGTCGAGGAACACCTGGTTGTTCGTCGCGCTGTCCACCTCATCGATGACGAGGACGACGGGTCGCGCGCTCGAGAGGACCCACGAGCGCAGCGTCCCGAAGAGCGTGCCGAGGCCCAAGGTGTCGGGGTTGGCGTCCGCGATGGATTCCATTCCGTGCGCTACGCCCTCGGGGAGGTCGAGGTAGCCGAGCTCGGAAGTGTCGATAAGGACGCGGCAGAGGTCGCGCGCGAACGTTCCCTCGGTGCTGAAGCTCGCGTGCGAGAGCGCCTGGAAGTCCAAGCTGACCACGACGTAGTCGTCCCTCAGCACCGTCCTGAGCGCTGCAAGCACCGTGGTCTTGCCGTACTGGCGCGCCCGGTTGATGCAGAAGTAGTCGCCCTCGTCCACCATGGCGCGAATCTGTGCGACGCGGCTCGACACGTCCACCATGTAGTGCTTGCGCGGCACGCATAGGCCGGTGGTGTTGAACTTCCTCATGGCAAATCCTTCCTCATCGCGCTTGTTACCCATCATACACGCATCGAGAGGCGGCGACCCGGTGTCTTCGATTGCGGGCAATGGCTTGACCGGCTTTAGCAGGTGGCGCGGGGCGTGCTCGACGGGTTGGGAGTAGACGCCAGCGGGAAGGTGCGGGTCTCTTGTCCCGTGTGTTACAGTGGATGCAGATGGCTGCGAGGGGAGGTGCTCATGGGACGCTACGTGAACCCGGGTAACGAGGGTTTTACACAGGTGGTGGAAGATGAGTACGTGGACATGACAGGGCTCGTCACGGTCTTTGACTCAATGCTAGAGACAATGCGTAAACTCGTGATGGTGAGTCGTCCGAGGCGCTTTGGCAAAAGCTACGCGGCCAAGTCACTCGTGGCTTTCTATAGTACCGGCTGCGATTCCCGGGAACTCTTTGCCGGGCGGCATGTCGCCGTGCGGGAGGGGTGGGATGCTCACCTCAATGGCTACAACGTCATATCGATTGACATGACCTCCGTCATCCAGTCGGCGGGCGTCGCTGACGTGGTGCCCGAGGTCACGTCGTTGCTGCTTCCGGAGCTGCGTGAGATTGTGCCTGACGCCGGGATGCTCCATGTGGGCGGCGGCATGGAGCTAAAGACAGCCATCCAGGATGTTGTCGACGCGACTGGGCGCAAGTTCGTGTTCGTCATCGACGAGTGGGATGCGCCCTATCGCCTCGCCAAGAGCGACAGGGCGGCGCAGGAGACCTATGCGGAATGGCTGCGGGCGCTTTTCAAGGACAACAACTTCACCGACTCGGCCGTCGCTGGCGCCTACCTCACGGGTATCCTGCCCATAAAGAAGTACAACCACCAGTCGGCGGTTTCGGACTTCTGGGAGTACACGATGGTGGCGGCAGGAGAATACGCGCCGTTCGTGGGCTTCTCGGTGACGGACGTGGCGGGACTTTGCGAGCGCCATGGGCTTGACCTCGAGGACGTGAGACGCTGGTACGACGGATATGGGGTGAGGGGAACTCACGGCAGGACGTATGACGCATACGCTCCGTATTCGCTCATGCGCGCGTGCAGGTTCGGCGAGACGGGATCCTATTGGCCGTCGTCGGAGGCCTTCGAGCTGCTGCGCGACTACATAGAGATGAACTTTGACGGGCTCCAGGACGACCTCGTGAGGGCAATCGGTGGTGCGAGCCTCCCAGTGGACCCCGATGGCTTCCAGAATGACATGGTGAGTATCGAATGCAGGGACGACGTGCTCACGTTGCTCGTACATCTGGGTTACCTGACGTACGACGCGGAGAGCCGTACGTGCCGCGTGCCCAACGACGAGGTGCGCCGCGAGTTGGCCAGAACGGTCGGGCGTAGCCGACACCCGAGGCTTCGTAAGCTCATGCGTGAGTCTTCCGATCTGCTTCATGCCATGGTGAGCATGGACGAGGCCGCGGTCGCTGAGGGTTTCGCGCGCGTGCACCAGCGTGACTGCCACCCGCTCTTCTACAACAGCGAACAGTCTCTGAGGGCGGTTGTGAAGTCCGCGCTCGTGGCGGCAGTAGACGATTACGCACGTATCGAGGAGCTGCCCGGTGGCAAAGGTTACGCCGACATTGCCTACCTGCCGCGTCGCGCATCCCAGATGCCGGCCCTCGTCGTTGAGCTTAAGTGGAACAAACCCGTCGAGAAGGCTGTCGTGCAGATTCGCGACCGGGGGTACCAGGAGGCGCTCGAGGGCCTGGACGTGCCCGTGCTCCTGGTGGGTGTGACCTACGACCCGAAGACTCGCGAGCACGTGTGTCACATCGATCTGGAAGGCGAGGCGTAGGACGGTTATGAGGTCCTTTGGCCGATAATATGGTGGCAGGCGACCTCGACGGGACCCTCTCTGCGGAGGGCGGGCTCCTTGCTGGCGCAAAGCTCCGTCGCAAAGGGACATCTCGTGCGGAAGCAGCATCCCGACGGCGGGTTTACGGGACTCGGCGGCTCGCCCTCCAAAAGTCGCATGCTCTGTCCCCTGCGGTGCGGGTCGGGCAGGAGCACCGAATCCAAGAGGAACTGCGTGTAGGGGTGGCGTGCCTCGCAAAAGACCTCTTCGGTTGGTCCCATCTCCATTACCTTGCCCAGAAACATTACGCAGATGCGGTCGGAGATGTGGCGTACGACCGAGAGGTCGTGGCTGATAAACACGTACGTGAGGCCCCGCTCCTCTTGCAACTCGTTGAGGAGGTTCAGAATCTGGTTTTGAACCGATACATCGAGCGCCGAGACGGGCTCGTCGCACACGATGAGCGCCGGGTCGAGCGCTATGGCCCGCGCGATTCCTATGCGTTGTCGCTGTCCTCCCGAGAACTGGTGCGGATAGCGGTTGAGGTAGTCCGCGGGTATGCCAACCGCCTTCATGAGCTCGAGCACTCGCTGCGTCACCTCGTCCTTGGTCGCGCACACC
>CACXDP010000455.1 GCA_902766445.1 uncultured Coriobacteriaceae bacterium | reverse complement strand
GGCAACGTTTGGCCAGCGAACGGCAACGTCGCTCGCTGGCCAAACGTTAAGCTAGCTTATCTTAATGGCGTTGGGACTGTCCCCCTTTTCCCTTTTCCCTTTTGCGTGCGTTACGCCTCGAGTTACCAGCGGAGTCGCGAAGGCTTCATAAGTCGCATGCCGTTGAGTACCACGATGAGCGCCACGCCCGTGTCGGCAAAGACTGCCGCGCCCATGCCTGCCAGACCCAGCGTCACGAGCACAAAGACGAGCGCCTTGACGCCGAGAGCAAAAGCGATGTTTTCTCGGACGATGTTCATCGCACGATGCGCGAGGGCAAAGAACTGCGGCAGCTCGGCCAGGCTGTTTGAGAGGAGCGCGACGTCAGCGACCTCAAGCGCCGTGTCGGAGGCAGCGGCTCCCATGGTGATGCCGATGTCTGCCTTCGCCAGAGCCGGCGCATCGTTGATGCCGTCGCCCACCATGGCAACCTTCTGCCCCGCTTCCTGGATCTCACCGATACGTGCGAGCTTGTCCTGCGGCATCAGCTCGGCAGAGACCCGATCAACACCCAACTCGTCAGCGACGGATGCAGCAACAAGCGCGTTGTCGCCCGTGAGCATCTCGAGAGCAAGTCCCTCTTTGGCAAGCTCAGCCATTGCCTGCGTAGCCTCCGGTCGCGGCGCATCCGCCACCGCGATGACGCCCATCACGGCACCGCCACGCACAACGACCAGCGGTGTGCTACCAGACGCGCTCATTCGAGCGGCCTCATCGTCCACACGTTTCTCAACGGCGGCAATCTCATGTGCGTAGGCAAGCTTGCCCACCACACACAACTCCCCTGCCACCTCACCACGAATGCCAGATGCTGCAATTTCTTCGACACCCTCGGCCTCCGGCACCGTCACGCCACGCCGCTCGGCTTCAGCAACGACGGCACGGGCAAGCGGATGCGTTGATCTCTTTTCGAGGGCCACCGTCACTGCGAGTAGGTCCTCCTCGGAAGCAAGACCCATTGGCACGACCTCACGTACCTCAGGCTCTCCCTTCGTGAGCGTGCCCGTCTTGTCAAAAGCGATGGCATTCACGTGGGTGGCAATGTCAAAATATGCTCCGCCCTTCACGAGTACGCCCATGCGAGCTGCACGCGTCAGTGCCGAGACGAACGACACCGGCGTGGAGATGACCAGTGCACATGGACACGCGACTACCAGCAACGAACACGCACGATAGGCCCAGTCTCGCCACAGCTCAATGGTCATACCTCCCTGCACGAAGGCAAGCGTCACGGGCACGCCGATACCCAGAATCAATGCGCCGACAATAACGAGAGGCGTGTACGCCGCAGCGAAACGGTTGGCAAAGCTCTCGTACGGGGCCTTCTCAGCCTGAGCTCCCTGCACCTCGCTCACGATGCGCGCCAAGGTGGTGCAGTCCTCGTCCGCCGTGACGAGCACGTCGACCACGCCCGACGTATTGAGCGTGCCCGCAAACACCTCAGCACCCTCGCCCTTATCCTGCGGGACCGACTCACCCGTGACGGGCGCCTCATTGAACGAGCTGCTTCCATGGGTGATGATGCCGTCGAGTGGCACGCGCTCTCCTGGCAGCACGCGAATGGTGTAGCCCTCCTCAACACCCGAGGTCTGCACGTCCACCGTTCCCCCCTCAGGAGAGACAACATGCGCAACCGACGGGGCAAGTTCCATGAGGTCACGCACTGATCCGGCCGTCTTGCGCATGGACCAACCTTCTAGCCACTCCCCCACTTGGTCGAGGAAGATAACGATGGCCGCGTCGCCAAAGACTGATGGGTCACCTGTAAATCCGATGATGAGGGCACCGATGACGGCAACGCCCATGAGAACGTTCATGTCGGCAGTGCGGCGGCGCAGCGCAGCAAGGACCATGGGAGCTATGAAGACCAACCCGGCCACGGCAGCTGCCACATAGAAGGGTATGGCACGCTGCTCATTGCCCAGCGCATGCTCTGAAACAAGCCCCGCGACCAACATGAATGCCGAGATGCACATGAGAATCTTTTCGCGGTTCTCGTCAAACCAAGAGCGCTCTGCATCGAGCTCAGCAAGCTCTTCCTTGCTCATCTTGAGGTCTTCGCCGCATGAACGAACGCAGGCGAGGACGGCACGCTTGCAAGCCCTGACATCAGTGTCGTCGGATGCGACAACCTCAAGCGTCGCCGTCGCGTA
The DNA here is from genome assembly GCA_902766445.1 of uncultured Coriobacteriaceae bacterium. Lineage (GTDB taxonomy): Bacteria > Actinomycetota > Coriobacteriia > Coriobacteriales > Atopobiaceae > RUG440. Next base: position 627 of record CACXDP010000455.1, on the reverse strand, counting down.
CACCAAGCGCGCGTCTTCGACTTCCTTGAGCATGCGCACGGCGTTTTGGACCTCAAGGGCGCAGTTGGGGCAGTCGAGGCCTACGACGGTATAGGAGAAGGTAGGCTCGGCAGAGAGTTCGCGCGCTGGCATCTCATCGTGATGGTGATGTCCACAGTCGCAGTGCTCGTCGTGGCAGTGCCCGTGGTCGTGGTCATGCCCGCAGTGCTCGTGGCACTCGTGCTCGTGATGCTTATCCTCGTGCGACATGGCTATTCCCCCTCTTTGGGCTCTGCGGCATGTTCCAGGCCGATGCCGATGAGCAGGCCCACATGGTCATCCGAAAGCGAATAAATCACGCGCTGCCCCGACCTGCGCGCCGAAACCAGACTTCTGTCTCGCAGGAGCCTCAATTGATGCGATATGGCGGACTGCGATACGTGACAAATCTCCTGTAGCTCCGAGACGCTTCTGTCATCCTCGAGCAACGCAGAGAGAATCTGAAAGCGCGTGAAGTCCGAAAGCGCATCGAATATCTGCGTCGCGCCGTACACCACCGCATCGTCTGCCAGAAGTTCGTCGAGTCTCTTCTCATCCATTGTTTTCTCCTAATATATGCACATCTGCTCATGTGTTCATACCCAGTAT
>CACXDP010000454.1 GCA_902766445.1 uncultured Coriobacteriaceae bacterium | reverse complement strand
GTCGTCGGGAATAAGCGACGAAGATGGGTAGCGCTTGCACCCCTTGCTCTGAAAGAATGCCAAGAAATCCTCGCGAATCTCGGCTGTGGTCATGTATTTGATGTCGTTGCCCATGTCTCTCCTCGCATAGATGGCAATGCAAAACCAGAGAATTGTAGCAGGGAACAGGCATCGTGAGAATGACACGCCTCTTTTTCACACCTGCGCGCCATCTAGAAGGGGGTGACAAGAGAGAACTGTCCCCCTGTCACCCCGCTATCCTGTCATGGATACGCGCGAGGGTACGACGAAGCAGTCGAGAGACCTGAACTTGGGAAACACCTAGGCGCTCCGCTATCTCGACTTGAGTGAGACCCTCCTCGAAACGCATACGTATGATGTCCTTCTCGCGTGACGAGAAATCACGTATGGCATCCTCGAGCAGCATGCGATCATCGGAGGATATGAGGTCGGCGTCTTCGGTGGCGAAGTGATCGATGACCGAGGGAGCGTCATCCTCGGTATCGCCTGCACCTTCGAGCGGAACCGAACTGTAAGCACTCGATGACTCCATAGCCTCGAGCACGTCCTCAACAGACGCACCAGCACGCTCGGCGATCTCGGACACCGAAGGAGAGCGCTGCAACTCGGCGGTAAGGTCCTCGCTCACCTGGTTGATCTTTGCCGAGAGCTCTTGAAGTCGACGCGGCACACGAACCGACCACCCCTTATCCCTGAAGTGTCGCTTGATCTCACCCATGATGGTGGGCGTGGCATAGGTAGTGAACTCCAAGCCGCGGGATGGATCGAAACGGTCAATGGCCTTGATGAGACCGATGGTGCCAACCTGTACGAGGTCATCGAGCGGCTCACCCCTGTTCTTGAACTTGAGCGCAAGATAGCGAACGAGGTTGAGGTGATTCATGACCAGCTGCTCGCGAGCTTGAGCATCGCCCTTCTCGCGATAGCGCCGAAACAGCTCGCGTGTACGAGCCTTGTCCCATGCGAGAACACCAGAACGTGAACGGCGACTAATACGCTGCTGCTGCTCTTCCATGCCGCTAGACGCCATGAACGCCACCCACCAGCTTCGTCACGTGAAGCGCGGATCCATCGGGCGTGAACTCGTACGTGTCACTCACGGCCGAGAGCAAGACCTGAGCAAGACCAACCTGTTCCGCGACAACGGGGTCAGCCTCCACGCTCGCCTCGCCAAGCGAGAACGACATGTTCAGCGCATCCGCAGAAACGTCGAACGATATATCGCAAACGTCAGGACGAGTCGCACACGCATAGACGAATGCTTCCTCAGCGGCCATACGGGCATCCTCGACCTCTTCTACGTTCATGGAGCAGAGCACAGCAAGGTTCGCTGCCATCATGCGCACTGAGCGCGCAAACGAGGGACTTGGTGGAACGCAGAGCATTACGCGCGATTCCGTCATGACGCTACACCTCCCCTTCGGTGTCACCATAGGTGAAGTAGTCACGCTTCGGCTCTACCTGTGGCTCGGACGACTCCGCCTCCTTGTTGCCTCGTATGCGCTTGACCTCCACCGAGGATTCCGACTTCTCAGCGAGCTTGCGCTGCCTTTTGCTCTTTGCTCCCGTGAACTTGCCAACAACACCGGCAACACCGCTTACGGCACTATTTGCCGCCTTCGACACGGTGCTCGTGACGTTTGATGCAGTATCGGTGACGGATGAGACATCCACGAGGATATCGTTCACGGACGCAAGGTCCACCGTGACGACATCGATGGCCGTGGACGCCTTCTCGATGAGCGGCTGCACCTCGGCGACAGCGGGTTCGAGATCATCAACCATCGCATCAACCTTCGTGACAATCGGTTGCAGCTGCTCAATTGTCTCATTGGCATTCCGAACAATGTCGCCCGCTTCCTTGCCGACGTCATCAACAACCTGTCGTGTCTTGCGCAGCGTCTTCGTCAGCTCGAGCACCGCACGAACCCCGACGACGGCGAGAACGGTGAGTGCAATGATGAGCAGCTGCTTGAAGACTTCGGTAATCCTGCTCAGTACCTCCATCATGTCCATGTCGCTTCCGAGCCTTTCTTTCGTAGGATAGGGACCTCGTCCCCAAACATTCACATACAGACATTATTTTAGCTCAAATTCCTTCAGTGTGCCTTTCAGCCGCAAACGGTTTCCGGGGAGCAGCTGGCACACAGAACTGCGCCCGGTCGCGTGCGGTCGCCTCGAGACGCCAGGCTTCCCAACCTCGCGGCCCAGGTTGATAGAAAGCCCCTCGCTCGAGTCCATCCGGAAGATAGCGCTGCTCCACCCAACCCTCCGGATAATTATGCGGGTAGAGATACGGCCCATACTCGTCCGACCCAGGACGGTGACGGTCACGCAAATGATTGGGCACTTCACGTCTGGGGCCAGAGCGCACCTCCGCAAGCGCAGCGTCGATGGCAGCCTCGGCGGCGTTGCTCTTTGGCGCGAGGCACATGTAGATGACGGCCTGCGAGAGGTTGATACGACATTCCGGATAACCTATGACCTCGGTCGCCTTGAATGCCGCATGAGCCACAAGCAAGGCTTGCGGGTCCGCGTTACCGATGTCCTCCGAAGCGAGAATCATGATACGTCGAGCGATGAACTTGGGGTCCTCCCCCGCATCGATCATGCGCGCAAGCCAATACAGCGCAGCGTCGGGATCGGACCCGCGCATGGACTTGATAAACGCAGAGATGACGTCGTAGTGCATGTCGCCACCCTTGTCGTAAGGCAGGCCACGACGAGGATTGGCGTCGCGCACATGCTGCAGGGTGATAACGACAGGGGCCCCACTCCCCTCTCCCTCATCTCCTATCGGTGTGGCCATCTGGCTCGCAAGTTCAAGTGAGGTGAGCGCCGCGCGTCCGTCTCCGCCTGCAAGCATCACGATCTCGTCTAGGGCGTCATCCGCAAGCTCAAAGGCCCCCGCAAGGCCTTCCTCTGCGACGAGAGCCCTTCCCACGAGCGTCCGCACGGCTTCATCGTCAAGTGCCGTAAGCTCTACCACGCGCGATCGCGAGATGAGCGCTGAGTTAACCTCAAAGTAGGGATTCTCCGTGGTGGCGCCAACGAGTACGACGGTACGATTCTCGACGGCATGGAGCAATGCATCCTGCTGCGATCGATTGAATCGGTGAATCTCGTCCACGAAAAGAATCGTACGTCGGCCCATGGTCAGCAGTCGCGAGTCCGCAGCTTCGATTTCACGACGCAGGTCCTTCACCGTTCCCGTGATGGCCGACACCTCCACGAACTCGGCATGCGTGGTATGGGCTATGATGCGCGCCAGCGTCGTCTTGCCCGTACCGGCGGGACCATAGAGCAACACCGACGAGAGCGTGTCGTGTTCGATGGCAAGGCGAAGCCACGAACCAGGACCTACGGCAGCCGCTTGCCCCACGTAACCATCAAGCGACGTGGGGCGCATGCGCGCGGCGAGTGGCGCGTTACTAGTTCGAATCTCGCGTTCCATCTGCGAAAAGAGTGTGTCCATGCGAACGATTGCACCTCGATTTGCGGCTAGCATACGTCAGAAGCTGTGGCCACCACCACCGCCGCCGCCACCGCCGCCGCCTCCTCCTCCGCCGCCTCCGCCACCGCCACTACCGGAATCATGGTAGTGACGCACGCTCTTCACGAGACGTGCCTTTCCTACATAATAGTCAGGAAGCGATGCCATGGCGCGAAGCTCCTGCTCGGTCGCGAACTTCCTCTGCAGATGAGAACGAGAGAGGTAGACGAAGTAGAAGTTCGCCAGCACGCCCAGAACCACGGCAATCAGTGCGTTCGTGATGTGCTTGACGGGACGCGCGATGACACCTCCCTCGCATTTCGCAAGGATTTGTGAGAATGCCGCATCGGCACATGCGTAGTAGTCGCCACTCGATGCGAGCTTATAGATGTTGTCGGTAATGGCTCGCGCATCCGCACGCGATATAGTACTGAGCCCGGCCTCATTCACGTAAACGTAAATATTGCGATTGAACATATCGATGACAAAGATAACGGCAGGCCTGCTTCCGAACTCTCTGTTTACGTAAGCCTTGCAGAATCTGTCGGTCGGTCCTCCGGGGTTCTGCGTTGTGACGAACGCGACATCCATGTACTCGGTGAGCGTCGCATAGTCGGCCTTGAGCCTTTCTTGTTCGTCCTTCGTGAGGAGCTCGGCTTGGTCGTCTACCCTGAACGCTTCACCCGCAGCGAGGGCAAACGTTGGCATCAGGCCAAGACTCGCAATGGCGACAACGACCAGCAGATAGAACCTGCGCATGATGGTTTTTTGCATCCCCTACACCTCCTCGCGGTCGAAGAGCTTGGGCAGGGGACGCGTGGTACCAAGGTTGTACACATGTATCATCGACACCGATGCCGCGATGAGACCCGCGATGCACACGGCATCTCCCAAGTAATACCATCCGTCGTTAACCGGCGAGATAACCACAATGGCGGTATTGAACCCCACGGTCAACAAGAGCAACACGGCAGCGATGATGCCATGTGTGAGCTTCACCCGCCTGTGCCAGAAAAGCACCCGAAATAGCAAAACCACGGTAAAGCACAGCGTCACTGCAGAAACGATGTATTTTGCGAGATCTAAAACGCCCCCGTCGCTGAATATGCTGCTAAAGAAGCCCATGAAGAAGACACAGACAATTCCCAAGAAGAACACGATGGATATAGCATCCGATACTTTCATCCGCTTTCCACTGTGCTGGCTCACCCGCTTTTTTCTCTGCCTCTTCTCGCCCGAGTCCTCGCCACCGTTCCAGCCTTTATCCCATGTGTGGACCTGCGTGTCATAGACCCGCTCCGCGCCTTTGCGCACACCGTGCGCCATGAGAAATGCCGCCAAGAGACTGATGAGGGAAGTCACGAGCGGGGTCGGCTGCACGAGCAACTCAAGTAGCGCGAATATCGCAAGGCTGACGAAAACGCAACCCACCCCAAAGAAGCGCAGGTCAAGTGGCAAATCCGATACGACCTTGCCCGACTCGCCGTTGATGACGGCATACGCTACACGATCGTCTTTACGCCAAGTGAGAAACCACAAGGGAAAGAGGACCGAATGATGCGCCGTCACCTTGGCCGATATGCTCGCGATACCGGTCATCGAGACGCTATCGCGACCAACAACCTCTTCGGTGATGGCGCCAAGCATGTTCTCCTGTGCCTGAACAGCCGCGTCATCGTAATAAAGCTCAGCAGGAGTGGTCGAGGCGTCGGCATAGAAACCAGCGAGATAGGCCGCATTGAAGGGCAGTTCCTTCGAAGTGTCAAAGGGCAACGCTCGCTCGGAGATTTCGTCATCGAGGTAGCGGCTACCATCGTTGGGCGCCCCTCGTCGGTATTGCCCGCTGATGTCGACATCGTACGCATACGTGTTGATGACGTCATAGCGACTGGTCCTCGTCACCGTTTTTTCGCCTTGGACGCTCGCCTTGGGTTCGAATTGGGCGTCGTACTCATAATATGGCGTGTATATGCCCGTGAAGCGTTGGAGGAAGGACGGATCTCTGAACTCTTTAGGCAGGTATAGAACGCCCTTGGCGTATTTGCCGTACAACTCGCAGCACTTCTCCTTGCTGACCTTAAAAGGTATAATCCGCTCAACCTCGCACTCAGCGCCTGGCGTCGCCACCATGCTTTGTCCGCCACAATAGGGACAGAATCCAACCATCGAGTCATCTGTGGATTCCAACTCTGCTCCGCAGTTTTGGCATGTGAAGCGCGCCATCTCCGTATAGCGTGGGTCCACGGCAACGCCTCGCTCCCTCACGTCGAAAGCCTGTGGGTCCATCGTGCTCTCACAGTGCTCGCAGCGCATCTTCTGCAGCGACACGTCAAAGACCATGCTACCGCCGCAGTTCACGCAATGAAATCCCATCGTCCCTCCTTTCGCCTTCCAGCCTTTCTAGAAGTGTTCGCGACGCGGGAAAAGCCGCTCCGCTCCCGGGAATAGATACTCCAGGATAGCCATGCAGTAATCGTCGGTCATCGACGAGATGTAGTCCACCGTCGTGAGATCGAGGTCATGCTCCCAGTCGTAGTGCTGTCCGTAGTGAGAGAGACCTTGCTCCACGAAGCGCACGTGATGTCGAAAGACCGGCGCCTCAGTGCGACCCCGCGCAAGGTCGTCGTACACCCGCTCGTAGAGACGCTCAAAAAGCTCCCCGATGCCCCGGTCAAACTCACCGTTGACCTCAGGCGCACCGTAGATGGTCACGTAGTTCTCGCGCTTGGCTCGGCGCATCTCGGCAAAGCCCTCCTCGCTCATCGCAATGCGCGGACGTCCCACGCTGTGCTCCACCACGTCAGAGATGAGCGCACGAAGAGCCCACGAGTTATAGGCACCACCCATCCCGTCGGCGAAGCTGTTCTCGTTGCAGAGACCTGCACGGATGGCGTCCTGACGGTCCTTACCCACGTAGGCGATGATGTCGCTCACGCGCACCACGCAGCCTTCCAAGGTCGAGGGGGCCAGATGCTCGATCGCTGCGTCGCCGCGTGACCGGCAGTCCTCCACCATCGCGTCGAACCCAGCGAAATCTGCGAGGTCACTCGTACGAAGTATCTGCTTCTCGAACTCTCCATTGTGGCAGATGATGCCGTCGAGCGTCTGTAGGCTCACGTTGCGCCCGTAGAGCACGTCGAGAACGCGCACGCTCTGTACATTGTGGAAGAACCATTTGCCTGTGCGTGCGTGATACACGTCGTTGAGCAACCGCTCACCTGCATGGCCGAAGGGCGTGTGCCCGATGTCGTGGCCAAGCGCAATGGCCTCGATGAGGTCCCCGTTGAGACCCAAGGCGCGTCCGATGTCGCGGGCAACGCGAGCGACAAGCTGCACATGCAGGCCACGCCGCGCGAGGTCGTCGTTCTCACGGAAAGAAAAGACCTGCGTCTTGCCGGCAAGCCTGTTGTAGGCAGGCACATGCATGATCTTTTCGGCATCACGGACAAATGCTGGGCGAAGCTCCGTGGGGCGATCGCGCGCAACGTCCTCACGGCGAATCGCGCTAGCATCTGGTGTGGCCCACGGGCTTCGCTCCTCACCACGCATATATGCACGAATTTGTTCCTCCGCCCCACGGGACAGCTCGCCCGTCAGTGTGGGCGCAAACGGATTGACGCTCATGCGACCCTCCCCTCACGACAACGAGCTTAGTATACTCGCGCTTGACACGCTACGGCAACGTGTGACCGCTAACCCACAGCGGGATCGTGGTCAAAATTGACCACGATCCCGCTGTGGGAAAGCAATCAACCCTGTATTACTTGCGACGGCGGCGACGGCCAAAGGCCACTGCCGTGACGCCGGTGAGGGCGATTGCCGCGACGGTAGCGATGCTCGTCGGGTCACCCGTCTTGGGCGTTGCGCTCCTCGACGTGGTGGTTGAGGTAGAGCCGCCAGATGTGGCTACGGTAGAACCGCTGGACTTCTTGCTGTCCGGGGTAGTCGGCTTGCGGGTGTTGGTGAAGGACCAGTTGTACACGTTGCCATCCTGCGTTTTCTTGTCGGTAACGGAGAACTCTGATGTGTATGTTTCCTCTACGACGTAATTCACTATGCCATCCGAGCCGAGCGGCAACCCTTCCGCGACCTTGGTCTCGCCGCTCTTGAGGGTGAACGAAGCCGTGCCCTTGTCGAACTGCATGCCCCCATAGGTGCCATTGAAGGATTCAACAACCTTTCCTGACTTGTCGATAGCGCTGATAGTGAATCCGAAGTCCCTGTCCTTGTCGCCAGATACGGTGCTGACGACGTTCTTGCTGATCTTGATGTCCACCTTCCTGGAGAACTCGTTCACGATGGTGGCGTGGTCGGTCTCGGTGGCCTTGCCCTCCTTGACCTCGGACTCGGTGCCGTAGGTGACCTTGCAGGTCAGGTCGTCGGCGACGTCCACGCGCGCCCAGACGGGATTCGTGTTGTAGGTCATGCCGAGCGACGAACCCGCGGTCTCGGTTATCTTGTAGTACCTGACCGTGCCCGTGTCTTCCTCGGTGAGCGGCAGCGGCGCGAACAGTGCCGTCTCGCCGACCTTCGCGGAGGCCGTGCCGGCGGCCGCCTCCTCGTCGCCGTCGACGCGGGTGAGGACGAACTTGAAGTTCTCGTCGCCGGAGTACTCGTCGCTC
>CACXDP010000453.1 GCA_902766445.1 uncultured Coriobacteriaceae bacterium | reverse complement strand
TGTTGCTTGAGCTCGGCGAACTCATCAGCGATGACGAAGAGGTGTGGCAGGGGTTCCGAGAGCAGTCCTTGCCGATAGAACGAGAGGTAGCGATAGATGTCCATCGTGGACTCGCCCGTCAGGTCACGTGCCTCGTTAAAGAGACGCTGTCTACGTCTCAGCTCGCTTTGAATCGATACGAGAGCACGCCTGATGGCACCGCCATCGAGGTTCGTGATGGTTCCCGCCAGATGGGGTAGATGGTGTCGGTCATTCTCAAAGGCGCCGGCAAGCCCACCTCCCTTGTAGTCGATGAGCACGAAGGCCACCTCATCCGGTGCATAGCTCACGCAAAGCGACAGGATGTAGGTAATGATGAACTCCGACTTGCCCGAACCCGTCGTGCCGGCGACGAGCGCATGGGGACCGTGAACGTTCTCATGCAGGTCCAAGTAGGCAGACTCACCCTGTGCATCCATGCCTATCCTTGTCTGGAGCGTACGCGAGGCATCATTCTCGGCCCAGCGACGTCCCACGTTGAGATGTGCGACGCTGCCGACCTCGAGCATTTCCAGAAATCCCAAGGACTCAGGCACGTCCGCGACACGTCCTGGCACTCCGAGATGCGCTCGGGCGAGGTCAAGTGCAAATGCGCGCGCTTGATTGGAGCCGAGAAATACGTCAGGGTCGAAGGGCATCAGCGTTCCGGCTACATCGGCGCGCTCGAACATGCGGGCTCCGCGAACCGCCGAACCGTTCGCCTGTTGCCCGAGATCGATGATAAAAGAGCACTCGCGCGGAAGGTCACGAACGTCAGCTCCCAAGTAGACGAGCGAGAAGCCAAGGTTATGTCGCAGGTCGAGCAACCGTGCTACGGCTTCCGAGCGTTCCGCCAGCCTCGCGCTTGCGCAGACAACCAGATAATACGTGCCCAAGTCACCGAGCACTTCGACCCGCGCCTTCTCGCGTCCCTCGAGCTCACGTTCAAGAAGAGCGTCAATCTGCGCCATACCGGCATTGGAAAGCGCAACCAAGCGCCTCCTACCGCCCTCGTCATAACAATGCCCGAGCGATATGACGAAGTCCCACTCCTCGCGCTCCGCCTCATCGGCCAAGAGCACGAGCTTGAGCTCCTGGTAGCTATAGAGCGCGCACATCTGTGCGATAAGCCCTCGCACAAAGTCCCACACGACCGCACGTGCGCCCACCACTCCGGCCACGAAGTGACGTGCCGGGTCGAATGCCAGAGGTACGTCACGAAGCGTGGGAGGTGCGTCTGCTAAGGCCAGAACGCGCTCGAGCATGGGGTCCGAACCAAGGGCAAAGCGACGCTTGGGCCAGGCGACCTCGACCTGAGCCGGGCAGTTGCCCAGACCAACGCGCAACTCCATGAAGTCATCATGCGCGCTCGTCCGGTTCATGAGCATGGGCGAAAGGTCTCGCGTCCATTGTCGAATCAGGTCTACACCGACGCGTCGTTCGATTAACACTTGGCATTGCCGCGACACCTCCTCTTCGAGCTTGTCTTCGACACCGTCTAGATAGGTCACATATGCCTGTCTGCGCAGGGCTTCCTGACTCCGCTGTCGCCTGCGCATGTAACTACGGTTGATGAGCGGCCAGATGATCGAGCCCCCTACCATGGCTACGGCCATGGCGATGGAAGGTGCGGCCGAGAGAACGTCGGAGCCTCCCGCAATGCGTGCCACCCCGTTCGCCGCCATAAAGACGGACGTGAGTCCCATCAAAAACGACGGACCCACCTGCATGATCGCAGGCTGCTTGCTCTCCTCGATTTGAGGGGGCGGGTCATCGACCGACATCGCAAACGGATGGATGGACTTCGTGAGACGCGGAGCTGGATAGAACTGTGCATGCTCGTATTCCCCATCGGCGGGGACGCTCGCGACACCTATGGCCCTCACATCGTCACGCGCATGCATGAGCGGTGCCAGGCCAAGCACATCTCCCCACGCAAGACCATCCGGCGCATTGAGACACATGACCGAGAAGCCCACCGCAAATGTAAGGTCGAGCACCTGTACCACGTCACCGGCAGCAAGAACGCGAGGCTGTCCCGCTTCGAGGCGCACGCCGTTGACGAAAGTTCCGTTGGAGCTTCGCAGGTCCCTGACAGAGAAGGATCCGCCCCTCACGCATATCCTCGCATGTCGAGCCGAGACAAGAGGGTTCTCATAGCGAAGCCCACAGGCACGCCCACGGCCAATCTCGAACTCGACTTCGCGCGTGAGCGACATCGTCGAGAAAGTCCGCATACCCCGTGTCGCCCTCCTGACGTGGAGCGTCATGTCGCCAGAAGCACCGCGCACCACATAAACGCCCGGTCGGTCTGACGGGATGCGCACACGCTCGACCACGCCCTCGGTTGCCACCACGATAGCCGACTCCTTCAGGGCGCACAGAATAATGCCATCCTCGTCAGAGGAGAGGCGTGCCATGGCCGTGGCGGGTGTCGGCTTATCTTCGATGCCGAGCCACAGCACCGACTGCACGGACTCGTCAAATGAGAGCGTGCGGCACGTACCGTTCGCACGTATGGTGACAAGCAGGGACTCTGCCATGGATTGCTCCTTCGCTCAGCTCGGTTCGGCATAAGGGATGCGCCTGAAGGGCGAATCTACTTGGACTGCCCCAGCGGCAAGGCCACCGGGGCTAGGCCGCCGGGGCAAGTACCCCGGCGACTGTCCACCTTGCGGCTACATGGCGGCGGCTATGCGCGCGTCAGTCTCCTCGAGGGTTGCCGCGGTGTTATCGAGAGCACGAGCGATCTCCTCGATCAACTCCTTAGCCTTGACGAAGCCAGGACGCAGCTCGGCGAATCGCGCGGAGTAGGCGCGACTCGCCTCACCCTCCCACTCGCCCTCCAAGGCCTGAAGCAGCTGGTCCATGCGGGTAATCACGTGCTCGACGTTACCCGCCTCGGTGCGGTACTCGTTTG
>CACXDP010000452.1 GCA_902766445.1 uncultured Coriobacteriaceae bacterium | reverse complement strand
GCTAAGAAACGTGCGGCCGTTGCCGATATGAATCTGGTCGTAGACCGTCGGCCCGCACACGTACATGCGAATCTTGCCAGGCTCGATAGGTTCGAGCTCCTGCTTGCGGTGGGTCTGGCTATTGTAGACGAGCATACGGACTCCTATTCGTCGGTTTCGCAAGACATGATAGCGCAAGCCCTTTGTGCACGGTGTGGAGAAGGCCGCGCCCGCACGAGGACGCGCCCGCATGCCGTCCTTGAGCTCCCGCTGCACGAAGTTGAAGAACGACGTCTTTCCCGTTCCCTGTCCTCCTTGGAGCGCAACGGTCATCGGTGTATTGCACTTATGGATGTATGAAGCAAGGCCTTTGTAGTATTGCTCAATATCCAGCGCGTCTTCATGCGCGGGCACATCCTCATCGTTGCTTGTGATGACTTGCTTGACGGGTCCTTTGGACACGTCTGTCTCCTTCGATCATCCTGCCTGGTCTCGATTGCTTTCCAGCTCCCGCAGCGCCTTAAGCACCACGGTAACCTCGTCCGTGGTCTCACCGTTTTCCTTGTCGTCCGTCACAGCGTTCGTCTCTTCACTCACGGCGGATACCACTCTCCCAACGTCCATATATCGCCAAAAAATGCTAAGGTTGGTTTCTGCTGCCTTTGCAACGGTTTCAAACTCGTGGTGTTGCAGGCGATGTTGTATATAGTCCGTTGCCCGAGCGCGCGAGCTCGACAACACTTGAGGCAATGGATAACAACGACGACATACGCGCCCTCCGCCTCCAATTCGGCAATCGCTGCAGGACACTCCGTCATGCCGCGGGCGTGAGTCAGCTAGAGTTCGCCATCCTTATCGACATGGATCGCTCGTACTATGCATCGATCGAGACGGGCGCCCGCAACGTGACCCTCCAGAGCATGGCGAAGATTGCCGACGGTTTCCAGATTTCTCTCTCCCATCTGCTCGCGGGCGTCGGACGTGCACATGTCTCCGGCAACCTCGCGCCTCTCCCTAGCACAGAGATCCCCATGCGACAAAACGACGAGGCCTCGCCCGAAATCTGAAGCGCGAAGGACGCAGTTCAGAACCCGCCCCGCTTTATAGGATGTCCTCGAAATCGTCGGTCGTCGTCGGAGGCGGGTCCATTAGGTCAGCCAACGGCTTGATGAGTTGCAGGTCCGCCCGCCCGAAGTCATCCTCGAGCAACAGACGTCCCAGCAGTTCCTCTCGCTTGCAGCAACTCCGATGCTGCCAGTACTTCCGCGAGACAAACTCGGCATCGTCCAACTTGTCCTCGGGGACGTCGCCAAAGAGCGGGTTGCGCAGCGGTGGGGGCGCAATGACCTGCAGAAGTCCCTCGAGCCAGTCCTCGCACTCCGGTCCGTCGGCATCCGTGGCCAGCCTCTTCGCACTGTTTTCGGGCTTGCGAAGGTACTCCTTGGCACGCAGGTACTCCTCGGCGAGCTGACGCTTAAGAACCAGCGATCCAAGGAGCGTGCACATCTCGCGCACATTCGCGATTTTCTCCCCATGCCAGTACGACGCGAGGTTCTCGACGGAGCGACGAAGCATGGCGTAGTCCATGTCCTCCATCTTTCCGAGGCGCGAGGTCTCGCTAACCCAAATCTCGCCCGTGACGGGATCCTGCGTCACGCTATCGAACAACTCCTCGTTGAATGCGTTCGCAGGGTTGTAGAGGGAGTCACCCGCGCGCCAGCGCCGCCTTGCGTCTGCAAGTGCCTCGCGCACGGAGGGCCAGAGCAATCTGACCCACCTCTCCCGTCTGCCTCCCAGCTCATGGCGATTCACCACGAGGATCATCTCCCACAGGTAGCGAAGGCCGGGGGCGTCGAGGTCCTTCTTCTGCCTAGCACGGCGTCGCGTCATCGCGCGCCTCCTTTCCGAACTCGCTATCCAACGCTGCTCTGTGACGCACGACGTCGTACTTGCGCACCTTGCGCGGCTGCTCACCACGCACAAAGAGCCAGCTCTGATCGATGGGCGTCGCGAGCAGCGTGTCGGGTGTCTTGCCGGCGCGGCGCGCATAGGCGTCGGTGGTGGCGTTATCTTGGAACGCCAGGACCAGTTGGGCATCGCAGTTGCCCATGATGGTCTCGGCGCCCGCGACGCCGTAGCTCTCCTGCAGCTGTGCCACCGACTGACACAGCACGGTGCACCAGATCTCTCGGCTGCGTGTCACCGAGATGATCTTGTCAAAACCGGGAATGCGCAGGTTCGAGAAGTCGTCCAAGAACAGGCGCACGGGAACGGGTAGCCTGCCTCCCGGTTGGGCGTCTGCCTCTTGGATGAGACCCTGGATGGCCTGGCTCACGAAGAGGTTCGTGAGAGGTTCAAGCGAGTAGTCCACGTCCGAGACGCTCACGAAGAGAGCCACCCGTTCGCGCCCCATGCGGGCGAAGTCCACGTGCTGGGGAGCGCGGAAGAGCGCCGTCGCCTCCTCGAAGCCCAGGCACATGACCTTCTCGGCGATGATTCCCATGATGGAGGAGTGCATACGATCGGCTCCCATGGTCTTCTTTGTGCGGCGGTACACCGCGAGCGCAAAGCTCTGGGGGTTGGTCTTGTCGAGCGACTCGAAGAGCGACTCGAAGTCCTCGTTCGAGGAGCTCTGCTCAAAGAGCTCGATCACGCGATCGAAGGTCTGCAGCTTGCGGGGGTAGTTCTCGAGCACGTACGCGATGTACGCCGAGAGATAGTTGGCGGCGGCGTGGTCCCAGAAGGGCTCAAGGTCATTCTCCGTGGGGCAGAGCGCGCTTGCGACGGAGATGATGTCGCGCTGCTTGGGCGCCCCGGTGACGGGGTCGCGGCGGACGTGATCGAGTGGGTCGTAACCCACGGTGCCCGCCACATCGGCGAAGTTGACGTTCTGCACGTCATAGCCGGCGGCAGCGAGCGTCGGCCCTACCTCACGGTATAGCAGGCCCTTGGTGTCGAGCACCAAGTAGCTCGCGTTTGCCTGGAGCAGGTTGGGCTTGAGGAAGTTGCGCGTCTTCCCGGTGCCCGACGGACCCAAGACCAACTGGTTGCAGTTGATGCCGGAGGTCCAGCTGTCGTTGGAGAGCATCACGCCCTCCGCAAGGATGGATTCGGACTGGTAAGCGGCGCGACTGATATCGGTCATATGGCTTCCTCTCTCTTGTGCTTACGCAGGATCCAATGGGCATGCGATTGGCGAATGATTAGTGGCTGGGGTAGCG
>CACXDP010000451.1 GCA_902766445.1 uncultured Coriobacteriaceae bacterium | reverse complement strand
GCTCAAGAATCATCCGGGCGACATAGCTCTCCCCCGACTGCGTTATGTAAACCTCTCGCTTTCGCGCGTCACCCGGATACCTGCGACACCCGGCATACCCCACACCCGCCAAGCGAGTCACAGCAGTCGACGTCGTCGCCGCAGACACCCCTCGATAAGAGACCAATTCGCTTGACAGAACGGGACGGGACTCAGCACTCAAATGGACCAGAAGCGCGAACTCTGCGAAACTAAGCCGTTCCTCTTCAGAATCCGCATTCGCAATACGGTTGTATTCCCGCATAAGGACAAGATAGGCGTTTAGCTTCGCCGACGTCCCTTGTTCGTTCATATGCCACCTACATGTACGCTCGTCTTAGTGAAACCACGGCTGCATGCAGGAACCTGTCATCACGTCAAATCGCGCGGCTAGATTCCTACTCAGAAGTCTATTTCCAATCCGTAATCGTTGCGCACCACAACCAGCATATGGCTCGCATTTGCACGACAAGCGGTGTTCTGGCATCGCGCAATCCGGCCCCAGCCGATTGCATCTGTCGGGCGACGTAATCTGCCATCAATGATTTTTGCCTTCGTCATTGAGGAGACCTGGCTTGTCCCCAGTTGCGCATAGGAAGACGTTCGTTGCCGCCATGACTTGGATGTGGAACGGCACACCCGCATGCGGTAGACTCTTGTCGTCTGCACAACCCTCCCCACAAGAAGACAGCGACCACCGGACGGCCCATGCCCGATACGAACCAAAGCCCACTTGCCGTTACCGACGACGCGTTCAAGGCGTCCCGGCTTGAGCGCATGCTCAGCAACTTCACGGCAAGCTACAAGATCTACTTCCTCAAGGCGGTCTTCGACGCGGCGGTCTCGGGCGAGCCGTGCGTCGCCTACGACCGGCTCGCCGCGAGCATGGTCGCGTCGGCCTGGTATCCCGTGCTCTTTTTCAGGCTCAACCTAGGCGCGACCGACCAGCTCGCACGAGTGGTGGACACGGCACACGCGCGGCTGGCGCTGGACCGGTCGGCCTCGCGGGGTGACGTCGTGGCGGCAATCCTCTCCACCAACGATCAAACCGTCTCGCGACAGCTAAGGGACCTCTGCAAATACGTGCCCTACCGTCTACTACGCGTCTTCTACGAGGACCGTTTCGCCGAGGAAAAGGCGGCCACAGGCCCAATCAGAGACGGTCGCGTAAACGGACTCATCTCCAAGTTCAACAGGGAGGATCCCGCCGGAGCACCCTACGTCCTCGAATACGACGGAAGCGGCATCGTCGTTGACCCGGGGTGGGCTCGGTACTTCCGCGACAACCAGCACGTAATCCAGGGCTGGCTGGACATGCGCCTTGTCGACTATCTCCAACGCCGCAATCCAAGCGTCCCCGCGATTCCGCTGAAGATACACCCACCACTCCAGCGAAACCTCACTGAAGCCCGACGCTGGTGGAAAGACGCCATCGAGCGGCGCCCACTCCGAGATGTCTATACCGGCACGCTGCTAGGGCAGGATTCATTCCGCGACTATGGACCCCTCAGCATCGACCACTTCATTCCCTGGAGTTTCGTGCTGCATGACGAGCCCTGGAACCTGCTCCCTACGTTTCGGAACACAAACAGCTCGAAGGGCGACCGTTTGCCAGACCTAGAGAGATGCCTGCCGGACTTTTGCATCCAGCAGTTTGAAGCACTAATCACACTCCGCGACAAGCACGAACACCACAAAATTGTGGACGCCTATGCACTCGTTGACCCGCACACTCGAGAGTACGAACGAACGGAGTGTTCACTATCCAAGTTCAGCGAAACGATTTCCCGAGTGATCGCTCCGCTACACCAGATTGCCGCCAACCAAGGATTCCCGATGTGGGCAGAGCAGCCTCAATCCCGCTCTGGCCTTGACCTCTGATTCGCAAACTGTATAATACATGTGAATCTATATTATATATTCCTTCATCCGAAGCAGGAGAGGTCGTGGTCCCAACGAACAAAGCTCGTCAAAACAGGAGGCCTTCAGACACGAGAGGTTCACAACCAAGTGGGTGAAATAGGCAGCCACAATGCGGATTGCTTGGTATTCACTAAAACTTTCGCCGTGGGATAGGCCAAACCCACCAATGCGTTCAACCCTAGCAACCCTAGCAAACAACAGTTGCAAAACTGGGCGCTGCACATTCCAATGACCTTCAATCCCAACATGGCGTATAATTAGTCAATTTTCGTTCAGGCTAGGAGGGGCATGTCTCTTATTCACAGATTGACAACTGCCATTGAAGCGCAGGTTGGGTGTCAATATGGCACGGTCATGCCTGCTCGAAGTCTTCAATTTGAAACTGCCAGAAGCCATAGTTGCTTTCGATCGGCTTGGGATAAATGCAGGCGGGGTGATAAACAGATTTCCGCGCTCAACAGCCCCACCACTCCCGCTTCAAATGATATATCCGTTATTGCTGATTCACCGGCCCATTATGTATGTTGCCTACGGCATTACGCGAAATCGGTGGGTGCGCCAAGGAGCACGGCACCATATGAGGGGACTTGACAAATGCCCCGCGTAGAACAGGATACGATAACCAAAAGAGATATCGAAGGCTTGATGGAGACGATAAGGAACCTCTATCTGGCCGATAATATTCCGTGGATTATTGGGTACTCAGGCGGCAAAGATAGCACGGCAGTTCTTCAGCTCGTCTGGCTAGCTCTGTTGGGCCTGCCCATTCATAAGAGACAAAAGAAAGTTCACATCATTCATACGGACACACTTGTGGAAAGTCCAATAGTCGAAAGGTGGGCAGCAAATTCTCTCGAGAGAATGAGGAAATCTGCAAGGATCGATGGCCTACCCTTTATCGTACACCGACTGACCCCAGCACCGGATCAGACCTTCTGGGTCAACCTGCTAGGGAGAGGCTACCCATTCCCGCGCAGGAAGTATCGCTGGTGCACGGACAGAATGAAAATCAAGCCAGTTAACGATTTCATCAAGAGTCGCATCTCCGAATACGGAGAAATTATACTTGTTCTGGGGACTAGGAAAGCGGAGAGCTCAAGACGGGCGCGAACCATGGCTTACTATGAGAGTAAGCGTGTTAGAGAGCTGTTGAGCCCCAGTCCATCGCTCATGAACGAATACGTTTTTTCTCCAATAGCGGAGTGGACGAACGATGACGTATGGCTATTCCTGATGCAGTACAAAAACCCATGGGGCCACTCGAACAATGAGCTGCTTTCTCTATATCGAGGAGCAACCGCCGACAACGAGTGTCCCCTTATGGTTTCCAAGGATCTTCCTAGCTGTGGCAAAAGTCGCTTCGGCTGCTGGATGTGCACAATGGTCAGCGAAGACAAGTCCATGCAAGCGATGATTAGCAACGATCCCGAAAAGCAATGGCTTAGCCCCTTACTGGCCTTCCGAAACGCTATAGGAGACGAAGATGGCGACCGAGACCGACGCACGTTTCGGAAGATGAACGGATCCCTACAAGGAGACGAAAAAAAGCTCCATCACGGACCCTACAAGAAAGAGATACGAGAACGGTGGCTCAAACAGCTCCTAGAACTCCAAGAAAGGATAAGGGTACTAGCGCCACAAGAATATAAAGACGTAGAGCTGATATCTCAATCCGAGCTCCGAGAAATCAGGAGGATTTGGGTTTTCGAGAAGCACGAATTCGACGATTCCCTCCCGCAAATCTTCGCCAAAGTGACGGGCCACCCATTTGTAGACGACTCCTGGATTAGTCCAACCTCTCTCGGCGCCGAAGAATGGTCAATCCTTTTCAGTGCCTGTCAGGAAACAGCACCAAACGAAGAGTTGGCCTTTGAACTCTCGTACTGGTTGCTTGATATCGAAGCTCGATCACAAGGTCTAAACCAGCGCAAAGATGTTCTGAAGAAACTCGAAGATGGTATCCGAAGAAACATCTACGAGAACGAAAAAGACGCGGAATCATTCTACTTGGCGAGACGAAACCGTCAGGTAAAAGCAGACGGACAAACTGCGAGCCGGTCACGTGATGAGTTTGAGGACGGTGACGAGTGATGCGCTTGCAATCACTGAGCCTCACCAACTTCGGAGTATACCGCGGATTTAACCGCTTCGATTTTGGGCGGACGAAACCAGTCGTCCTCATAGGAGGGATGAATGGTAGGGGAAAGACAACCTTCCTAGAGGGTGTCCTTACCGCGCTCTATGGCCCAAATTCAAGGGCTTATATCGAGAGCGGGTATACTACTTTCGGGCAATATCTTAGAGCCCACACGAACACCAATCCAAGCTCATCATACGCGTCAGTCAAACTCACATTCAGCCATGAAATAGACGGCACAGAGGAAGTGCTGACCGTTGAGCGAAGGTGGGATATCTCCCTTAAGCGCATTCGCGTCGATACCGCAGTTAAAAGAAACGGTGTCAACGATGCGTTCTTGACCGACAACTGGGCGGCCTACGTAGAAGATATCCTACCTCGAGCTTTATCGGACTTTTTCTTCTTTGACGGAGAGAAGATCGCCGAGATGGCACTCGATGGTTCCGATAGTCAAATCATGGAATCCATTAGGATGCTGCTAGGCGTCTCCACCGTTGATGCACTACGCCGGGATCTTAAAACCATCTCCAGAAGACTGAGGAAGCGAAAGGGTGAGGATGTATCTACCGACAAGGCAGACCACCTAGCAGAGACTGTCGACTCACTACGAAAGCGGTTGGCCAAGATTGACAGCGAGATTGCTGCACTCGCCGAAAAAGAGGCAAGCCTCAACAGGTCAATCGAGGCCTTACGCTCAGACTACATTGCAGCAGGCGGAGAAGCCGCCGCACAAAGAGCGACCTACGAAGAGAGATCAAGGCAAATCGAGTCGCAACTTGCACAAATCCAGTCGGAAGAGATTGCGCTAAGTGCTGGAAACACGCCGCTTATTATGTTCCACCAAATTCTCCCTGGGTTGCTGAGGGAAGCGAAGGCCGACTACAGGCGAAGAGTGATGTCCGAAGCGCTAAGTCATCTGAATCAACTGCTCGCCCGGTATGAGGGCGATGCAGACGCAATTAAGCCATTTCTCTCATATGCTCAGGGCGAGATAAACGGCGGCCAAGGCTCCTCAAATGTCTTCGGGGCTTCAAGTAACGAAATAGACGAGTTGTCATCATTGCTTGGAGAGTTACCAAGTTTGCGAGAAGATTACGAGAGGCTTCTGCAAAGAAAGGCACGCCTTAGCGTCAACCTTGAAGAAGTGAGAGACTACCTATCAATCACAGTCGATGAGGCATCTGCGGAGGAGACGCGGCAGGCACTAGAGGCAGCAACGCGGCAACTCGGCGCCATCAAAGTCAAGATGTCCGCATTAAGGGAAGAACGTTCTAGTATAAACGGTGAGTATATCAGGACAAATGCCGAATATAAACGAGCGATGTCATCTTACCTGTCAAACCTCAACAGGGCCGAGGAGGAAGACCGCATGATTCGTTATGCCGGTCTTGCCGACAGTATCTTCGAACGATATTCCATCCGCCTGCAGGAAAGAAAGGTGCAGAACCTATCGGCAACGATTGGCGAGTGCTACCGCACTCTCGCTAATAAGCGCAGCCTCATCTCATCCATCAAGATGGATTCCGAAACCTTGGAAATGTCTTACGTTAGTCCAGATGGTTCGCTCGTCGACAGACAAACCCTCTCGGCCGGCGAAAAGCAACTCATGGTGATAGCCACTTTATGGGCTCTGGCCAAATGCTCCGATAAAAAGCTTCCGGTTATAATCGATACTCCGCTCGCCCGTTTGGATTCGGCGCACAGGATGTCAATAGTCAAGTCGTACTTTCCTCAGGCATCAGAACAATCGATAATCCTGTCAACGGATTCCGAAGTATACGGCGACTACTACGAAGCACTCAAACCTAATATTAGCGATGAGTTCACCCTCGTATACGATGACAATACGCGCTCAACTTCAATCAGGCGCGGTTACTTTGCGGAGGATTCGCTATGTTAGTAAGGCAGGTTAGAATCTCGCCCCAATCACAGGACAAACTCTCAAGGCTTAAGGGAAAGACGGGAATCAAGAACTGGAACATCCTTGCTCGATGGGCTTTCTGCTACTCCCTAAAGGAGGGCAGCATACCGACCGACATAGAAATAAACCATGATGGTGGCGTAGAAATGACTTGGCATACCTTTGCTGGTGAAGTTGGAGGTGTGTACGAGATGCTACTTTCACGTTGGTGCATGGACAACAACCTCGGCACAGACCCCGATACGCTCGTAAAATACTTCAACTTGCATCTTGAGAGGGGCATAGGCTACCTCTCTGGCACCAACTTTATTAGGTCGATCGAGGATCTTCTTAGTCTGGGATTCGGAGAGTGAGCCCGATATGGTCTACCTCGACTACAATGCCACAACGCCTGTGGATAGCCGTGTCATCGATGTGATGATGGATGTATATAACAATCATCCTGGCAACGCCGGCAGCAGAACTCATTTACTCGGCGACGACTGTAGGTCAATCGTCGAGAATGCAAGAAGAGAAGTTGCAAAGCTTGCAGGAGTAGATGCTACTGAGGTTATCTTTACGAGTGGAGCAACGGAGAGCGACAATATTGCCTTACGAGGACTTGCTGAGTACGGACAATCTACCAACAGGAAACACGTGCTCATATCAGCGATTGAGCATAAAGCGGTCCTCAATGCTGCTTTAGCGCTTGAACGCGAGGGATTCGAGATCGAAAGAATACCTGTCGACCGGACTGGGGCTATCGCTGTTTCTGAAGTGGAGTCACGGCTGAGGCAAGATACCCTGCTCGTATCAGTGATGCATGTTAACAATGAGACGGGGATCATACAGCCTGTTCGCGAGCTGGGTGAGCTTATTTCATCTGAGTATCCCGACACATACTTTCATATCGATGCTGCGCAGAGTTTTGGCAAGCTGGTCGATGAGGTCAGATCTCCCACCTACGATATGATGTCTGTCACCGCGCACAAGATGTACGGACCACAAGGAATCGGCGCACTCATACTCCGCCAAAAGGATTTCTTACTCCCACCGGTCAAGCCCCTCTTATTTGGTGGCGGACAAGAGAAAGGTATTAGTCCAGGCACTCACCCAGTTGCGTTAATTGCGGGTTTTGGCAAAGCGGCGGAGTTGTGCGCGAACGAATGGAAGTCAGACGATACTCTAGAGACCTCGATTAAGAAATTGTTAATCAATACTCTCGAAGAGAGTGGGGTGCGTTACAGCGTCAATGGCCTTCCAAATCTGTGCATCCCCAATTGCCTCAACGTAAGCTTTGACGGAGTCTCATCCGAGGCACTTATGATAGCAACGAGGCGACAACTGTCCATATCAAACGGCTCTGCATGCACCTCGAGCTCTTACGAACCCAGCTACGTTTTGATGGCAATGGGACTAGGAGTGGATAGGGCTGAATCAGCGGTTCGGATTAGTTGGGGACGCATGACCAATTGCGTTGAGGCGCAATCAGCATTCAGCAAGCTCACCATATCAGTAAAAGAGCTGCAAGCTGGTGCGTGACACACAACGCAGCAGCTATCATGTGTTTGTGCGTCACGCCACTTTAGAAAACCACCGTCATGAAGAGACGAATCGCAATGAAATTCGATTCTCTAGTTTCTCTCGTCCAATCCAGTCAAGGATTCTCTCGCTCAAATCAGAGACCCTAGCCCTACCCTCAGCAACATTGGAAAGAAAAGCGACGACTTCTTTGTCCATATTTAGGCCGCCTATCAGTTTGCTTGCATCATTCAACGCTTTGGCAAGTCTTTGCAGAGTGCCAATGTCTGCAGTCCAACTTCGAGCATCGTCAATATCCTTGAGGCAATTTTCAACTCGGTCGCCATCAAAAGGCTTAATAACGTACAGAATCTCACGCACTTCGGTTAGTGTGGGATAGTATTTCTTCCACTCATTACGCATCGACGCCTTTATGGTGTTAAACTGCTTGTAAGTCTGCTGAACGGTCGACTTTTCTACAAATCCCGTCGCTGGAATCTCTTCCAGGTCTTTCATCAACCCTATCAGAGCATTTAACAATTCGGCAGAAGGGACAAAGCGCAGTTCTTCTCTGGCATACGCAAAAGACGCAACGAAATCCGTGGCACTATGCGCCAGCTCACGAAAACGTTCTTCAGCTTCCTCGAGCTCCCTCCTGTTTTGCTCCGCCTGTTCTAGTTTCCTAACATGCTCCATCCGTTCAATCAGCTCATATATTCTATCGACAAGCATTTCTAAACCTCCCGGACAAGCATACGAGCACTCGACGCAATGGAGTTGACCTCGTCTCTAAAACGACTCGGTAATGCGCCATCCCCCACGACTCTGAGCTTCTCTTCCCGCTGTTGTAACCGCAACTCTGCTCTATTCAAATCGGCGCTCAGTTTTTCGAGGAAGTCCACAAGGGGAGCCATCGTTCCGATTGGATCAGTCGAAAAGGCGAGGATTACCTCAAGTGGTGTTGCTCCCTCAATGCCCTTGCGTGCTCTATTTATTGCTTTCGCAATCACGCTTGCCTTCTTGCGCACATCGTCGGCTACCACAAATTGAAGGGAGAGCTTAGTCTTGTTTGCTTCCATATAGAATTGGTCTGCGCTATCAATGAGTTCGACTATCGCATCTTCGTCAATGGCCTC
>CACXDP010000450.1 GCA_902766445.1 uncultured Coriobacteriaceae bacterium | reverse complement strand
TCGGTACAGGTGGCCAACAGGGTCTTCGAGACACTGCTCTACGACCTCTTCATCGGCGAGGAGAAAACACGTGGCAGCCGCATCTACGCCGAGGGCGACCTCGGGCGCAGCCTCTACGTGCGGGGCGGACGGCTCGACATGCCAGCCGTACTCGAGGGCTTCCGCCGCGCCTACGTGGAGGTTTTCGGCCCACCGGAAGACGGCGAGCGCTTCTGCGAGGACGAGGGGCGCAAGCAGTTCCTGCTCTTCCTCAAGCCCATCATCAACGGCACCGGCAACTACTACGTCGAGGCCCAGACCCGCGACCGCACCCGCACCGACGTCGTCGTCGACTACGCGGGCGAGCGCTTCGTCGTGGAGCTGAAGTTGTGGCGCGGGCCTGCCTACAACGAGGCCGGCGAGGCCCAGCTCGCGGGCTACCTCGAAAGCCTCGGCCTGGACGTCGGCTACCTGCTGACCTTCAGCTTCAGAAAGACCGGCAAGGAGCCGGGCCTTCACCGCGTCGAGACGTGCGGCAAGCTCCTCTGGGAGGAGGTCGTCTGATTAGCATGGGCCAAGTTTGCCGAAGGCGCGCCTGCGACATACACTAGGCACGCATTCGCTAGTGTCATTCTTGGGGGCAGACATGAACGACAGACGTGAGCCAACGTACGTGCAAGAGGAGCTCGAGCGCGAGGGGATCAGTAGCCGATTGCGCCGAACCGTTGCACCTCACTAGCAGCCCTACCAGTCAGAACTCGGCACTCACGGGAATACCCGCCAGACGCGAAAGCGCCAACCGATAGCTCGTGCGTCGCCCGTAGGCCATCTGCCGAACCCAGTGATCCCACAATAGGTAGGGTGGCCGCTCGCTTGCCAAGCCCTCTGCCGTGACACGCTTGCCGACGATGTCGCTGTGTACGAGCAGCCGAGGCATCCCATCCAGATCCCATACGGGACGCGGTGGGTTCTCGTCTGGCGAGATGAAGTGCTCGAACTCTGCGGGCATATCACCACGCGTAAGCAGCGGGCCCGCCGTGGCTCTGAGCTTGCCATGCCACGCTGTCCCCAACAGCTCCTCGATGTGCTCGAGCGAACGAGCCAGCGTCGTGAGCGTGCCAACATCGTTTGCGCAGAGGTGCACGTTGGTGGGCCGAAGCGCAGCAAGGCTCTGGCAAAGCAACCTCAGCGTCTCCCCCCAACGCTGCGGGTCAAGCTCGAACTGTGACAAGGGTCCCACAAGCACCGTGAGGGCGTCTCGCCCGTACGGTTCAGCGCTTTCGTCAACCAAGCCGCGTGGAAGCCCCCGCGCTGTTAAGTACGACGGCTTCTGGGCGACATGCGGAATCTCCCGGATGGTGGCGCGCAGCCTGGCGCCGTCGTAGGCATCGCCCACATACACACGTCCTTCTTGGCCGAGAGAGCTCATGGTCTCGATTGCCGTTGGGCTCTGCGTGCGCGCGCCATAGTAGCACGCACATGGCTGGCCAAAAGTCTGCTGGTAGAGATGCTTGCGTTCCTCTTTGCCCGGCAAACCTTCCGCCGTCTTGAGGAACGCGAGCGCACGAACGCGTTCCTCGAGCGGACGACCACGCCCGCCCAGCTTGCCGAAGCCGACACCCACGGCCCGCAGGCGGTCAAGCTCGCACGCCGCACACGGATACGGCTCCAAGTAGTCGCAGCTCCTTCCCAGACACGCATGCGTACGGTACGCCGTATCAAAGGCATAGAGCGGCTCACCAACAAGCTCGGCATCCGCACCAGTACGCTCGGGATAGCTCACGCCGTGGTAATGCGTGCAGTACCCGTCCACGAGCGGACACTTGTCAAAGAAGACCATGCTCTCGGCCTCGACGCGCACGCCCTTTCGCGCACAGGCACGCAGCACCTCCCCGATCTCCTCCGCTGCCATGAACCGAGGGAAGACTATGCGCGTGACGCCGAGGCTCGCATACGCCTCGACGCTCGGCGCGTTCGCGCAGACGGCAAGCAGCGAACACGCGCGCCTGAGCCTACTCCCCCTCTCCTCCAGTCGATAGAGCAATCCCAAGTCACGCACGATGAGGCCCGCCCCACCCATCCGCTCGAAGGCATCGGCAAGGTCAGTGAGATAATCAAGCTGGTGTTCGTCATACTGACCGTTGAGAGCAAGGAAGAGGGGCAGGCTGTGCGCTTGTGCCGCCGTCACCGTCGCCGCCAACTCTTCGCGCGAGGCGAAGTTGGCCCTGCCTTGCCTGCGGCTGATGGAATCATGCTCGCCATAGCGCTCAGTCCACCATGGCTCTTGCAGGCTACAATACAGCTCCCCCGCTCCAGCCGCGGCAAGCACGGGGACCTCGGACGCCGTATTGACGGGAACGCTGTAAACCATGGTGCTCCTATCCCGCATAGGTATCATGTCGACCCGAGCTCAAGATGGCGAGGGCAAAATTCGTCGAACCTCACTATATATTACTGGGACCGCCAACTCGAGGAGTGGAAAGCGGCGGATTCCGAGCTGCCAAGGCCGTGAACTCCCGATAGGAGGCCTCGTTAACCTCTGCAAGGTCGCTTCGAAGCGCGGCAAGCTCCGTATGGCCGCCGTCCAAGTACGCCCGCGCCGCGACGTAGGGTTCGCGCATTGCCTTTGCCATCCAGCGTTCGCGCAGGTCACGAGTCCGGCTGACGAACTCGCGATAGAACTCCTCTTCGCGCGCGCCTAGAGACTCGAATGGTCCGTCAGGTCCAGACATCAGACCCAGCTCGCTTCCCGCAAACATGATCAAGCGGCTCACAGCCACCTGATGAGTATAGATGCCGAGCTCGTACAGACGGCGCACCTCACAAAGCGCCTCTTCGAGCGTCTGCCCCCCATGCCAGAGGATGTAGCCACACTGCACGGCGATGCCCGCCCCACGCACGGCATCGAGCACCTCCTGCAGGCGTCCCACATCGTAGGGCTTGTGCCAAGCACGCAGCGTTGACGAGTTCAGGGACTCCACCCCCACGAAGAGCCTCGTGAGCCCAGCCTCGTGCAGAGCTTTCAAACGTCGGGCAAGATCCGGCTGACCGATAAGCGCCGCCATGCGCATCTCACATGCCCATGCCACCCGAAGCCCGCGCCGGCTCAACTCAGAGGCGATGTCCTCGAGTCGTGCCAATGGCCCGGCATCGTCATCCACCAAATTGAATATCGGCGGAAGGCCAGCCGCTTCGAGCTGCGCGGCAACGTGCTCGATCTCGTCCACCACGAGCTTCGCGTTCCGCCCCTGCCAGCGGCGAAGCTCCGCCGGAAGCTGCGGCGTGGCACAGAACGTACATGCGCCGGGGCATCCACGTGACGTCTGCATGCTCACCGCACTGCCCAGGCGCGCATAGCGCTCTGCATAGGGGCGATACGGCTCCGCCCAAGCGTCTGGCGCGAGGAAGCTGCCAGCGGCCTCTCCTCTCTTTACCAGCGCCAATAACGCTGCCTCGCCCTCGCCACGCACCAGCACGCACGATCGCGGAAGCAATCGCGCCGCCTCGTCCGGAGCTGTAGTCACGAAAACTCCGCCGGCAACAAATGTCGCATCAGGAAACCCCGCCTTCAGGCGACTCATGACGCGCCGCGCATCGGGCACGTCGCGTCTCGTCATCAATGAGAAGCCTATGACCTGCGGGTCTTCGCCTTTCCTATGCAACGAGCGCACATCGCTCCAGAAGCTCGCAGCATACCGCGATGCAACGCCAGCGAACCATTCGACTTCGTACAGCCGACGGTCCAGCAGCTCCGCCTCCACTCCGTTCGCCCGCAGATACCCCGCCAGACGCTCTATGCCCAACGGCTCGGAAAACTCCGGCTCACCACCCTCGCAGAGCGGACGTATGAGCAGCACGCGCGGCATGCTCGACCCGCTATTTGTCGAACGAAAGCGTAAGCTTCTGATTTACTATTTTCTTGCCCTCGGCATCGTTCATGGCGAGAATCCCCTCAAGACTCTCGATATCCTCCCCACGAAGGTCTCCCGCATCCTTTGCGCGGAACAAGAGGTACTGATTCCCGAAAGTAGCTGTGCCAAGCGGACTGCCATTGCTCAGGCACTCGACCTCCTTGCCGTTGGCCGTCCACTCGTCGCCATCGATAGTCGCATGCCCCTCCCCCTTGTATGAGGCCTGATACTCGACGGCCACGATTCCATCGCTTGCGGGCAATACTTTTTGCAACGTGAGGCTCACGCCACCCTCATCATCGATGAGCTTTCCTTCCAGCTCTCTCTTGGCCTGCTTGGGGTCGGCCTCCCACTTCAGAGGATACATCGCCTTTGGCTCCGAGCTCCATGTGCCCACTTTCACCACACAGGACAGCTGCTTGAGATCCCCTTCGATGACCGAGACAACCTTATCGCCCTCCTTGCCAAAGAAGCTCCCCCACGCACTCTCCTGCCCGGCGCCATCGATGGTTGGCCATGCCGCGGAAAGATTCTCGATCGTTTTGCCGTTAGCCGTCACGTCGTGAGCCGCAGAGAAGTACAGGCGCTCATCCGTGTGGTTGACGAACTGGAACTCAGCTACCGGGTTGTCTCCCCCCATGTGGTAGCCCGTGAAGACAATGGTGCACACCTCATCGTCAGCCACGACGTAGGGAAGCCCCACATGTGCCTCAACCGCATCGAGGTCAACACCCGTGTCCTCGGCCTCCTTCTTTGCGTTCTTGTTGGCGCTTGCCTTGGTGTCGCTCGATTTGTCCTCGGCCTTGCCTTTGTCCTTGTCCTTGTCTGCTTTGCTTCCGCCGTCCGACGCGCCAGCATCCCCGCTCGCCGCATCCTCGAGCCCTAGCTGCGTACCGACGGCGATGAGGTACGCGCGCAGCGCCTGGGCGTCCTCGTCATCCGCGAGGTCCCCGTCGGCAAGCTCGTCCACCGCCGCTCGCAGACTGTCGTACACGTACTCTCCGTTGGTGGCCGTCCCCTGGGCGACGTCGTGGAGTGCGGTCTCGATGTCATCCCAGAGCTTGTTGTACTCCATCTCCGCCTTCATACCCTCGGAAAGCTCCGCGCCGTCTTGTACCTTGCGCACCACGACCAGCGCCGCCTCTTCCAGTGCGTTCTCGGCGGAGAAGCCGCACGCCACAGCGGCGGTCTGCACGTTGAGCAGCGGCCCGTCATCGTCGGGGTAGAGCGCCATGCATGCCAGTGCCTGTACCAGGGCATCGTCGTTCTTCTCTTGTTGGAGCAGCGCAAGGGTAAGGTTGACGTTCGCGCCGTAGTGCTCCGGATAGGCCTCGATGACCTCTTCGTAACCCTTCTGCGCGGTCTCGTACTCGCCCGCACGGTACGCCTCGTTTGCCTCCTTGAACGCGTCCTCCTGCTCGACCGTGAGCTCCCCCTCTTCCTCGCCTTTGTCGGAAGACTTGCGCTCCTCGCCAAGCCCAAGTGCCTTCTCCACGTATTCGTCCAGCTCCGCGGGATCGCGCTTCTCGCGTCCTGCAAAGGCACCCTCGACCGCAGCGCCTTCTTGCTGTGCACCCTTCGTGCCGTCCTGTTGTGTCGCACCACAACCGGCAAGCACAAGCGCCAAGCACACGCCCAACAAAGCAAAGAGGCCCAAAAGAGGTCGGGCGCCAGCCCGCATCGATCGCCTGCTCATGCGTATCGCCTCCTAATGCACCGGCACGCAGGCGCAAGGGCTGCCGCAGCTTACCATGCCTCCGCCCGACGTATGGCCCACGCAACTACAACTCTGGTAACCATCGCAGCTGCACACCGTCTCGCAGGTACACACGCTGTCACAGCTGCACACGGTCTCGCGGGGAACCGTTGGCGTCGCCACGGCGTCGCAGGTGCAGACCGTATTGGTCGGCGCAGGCTTCGTCACGGCGTCGCAGGTGCAAACCGACAGGCACGCACAGACCGTGCGCGTGGACGTCACCATGTCGCAGCTGCAGTACGTGCCCATGACCCGGGTTTCGTAGCGCTCGGCGTCCTCGTCGTACTCGTCCACGAAGTAGGTCTTCATGCTCGGCTTAAAGACGCTGTTGCCGTCAACGATGATCTCGATTTGTGGCTTGGGCAGCGCGTCATCTGCCGGCTCGCTGAGCGCGCGGTCGTTGTAACCGTCCTTTGTGCTATCGGACATTTGCCAGACTCCCTTCTTCCCGGGGCTTCCAGTCAAGCTTGCGCTGAATTTGATTGAGCGTGAGGGCACGGCTGATCTCGCAACGCACCGACCCGTGATGCTCGTCCACATCGATGCCGTCAAGCACCTTGGCCGCACAATCCCCGGCGCAATGCCAACGGCAGAAGCAGTCGTCGCAAAAGCGGATGTTGTGCACACAGAGCGTCGAGAGCGCGTCGAGCTTCTGCTGGTCAAACACGAAGCGGTCGCCCTCGGGATCGTATCGTCCAAAGAAGAATCGCTCGCTGCGCGGGTCGCTCGCGTAGCTCACCTCGTAGCAGGCCGTCACGTCGCC
The DNA here is from genome assembly GCA_902766445.1 of uncultured Coriobacteriaceae bacterium. Lineage (GTDB taxonomy): Bacteria > Actinomycetota > Coriobacteriia > Coriobacteriales > Atopobiaceae > RUG440. Next base: position 492 of record CACXDP010000450.1, on the reverse strand, counting down.
CGTCGGTGTCACGGTGAACGAACCCGAGCTCACCTTGCAGAACGTATCCACCAGCACGTCTTGGCGCGCACCCGAAAACACCAGCCGCACGCCGTACTCCTGCGCCACCTCGAGCGCCTCAAGGTAGCGGCTCACAAACACGTCGGATGAGGGCATGCCGGTTTCCGAGGTCTTGCATCGACCGCACTCCCATACCGGCTCGAAGTGCAACTGCTCGATGCCCGGATAGTTGCTCGCCACGAACGCGACGATGTCGGGCATCGCGTCCACCATGGCATCCGTGACGGTGGTGCGCACCCCAAAGCCGACCCCAGCCTCGGCGAGACGGCGCATGGTGCGATCCACTGCGGCGAACGAGCCGCGCCCGCCAGCCGTGGGCCGATTGGCGTCCTGAAACGCGGGCAGGCCATCGAACGAGACGTTAACGGAGTTGAAGTTCGCCACCACGAAGTCGAGCTGCTCCTCCGTGAGCACGCCATTGGTCGCGGCGTT
>CACXDP010000449.1 GCA_902766445.1 uncultured Coriobacteriaceae bacterium | reverse complement strand
CATTCCCGCCTGGCTGCATCCCGTGTTCGACCCGCGCAAGCCCGACAACAACATCGTGTTCTCTTGGGAATACGAGCTCACGCAGGCCATGCTGCAGATCGTCCAGGCGGGCCTTCTGCGCGACTTCCCAGAGCTCAAGGTCATATGCCACCACGCCGGCGCCATGGTGCCCTTCTTCGCGGGGCGCGTGGACCGTATCCTGCCTGCTGAGCAGGCTGCCAACATGCGCAAGTTCTATGTGGACACGGCAATCCTTGGGAATACCAAGGCCCTGGAGCTCGCCGTGGACTACTACGGAGCGGGCCACGTACTCTTTGGCACCGACGCACCGCTGGGCATCCCACCAGCAGGCGCCACGCGCGAGATCCTCGCTGCCATAGACGGGATGGAGGTCAGTGAAGCGGACAAGGACGCAATCTTGTTTGCCAACTACCAGCAACTCATTGGATAAGCCATGTCCTCAGGGAAGGAGCCCAACATGATCACCCGCCTCTTCAAGCTCGGCCGCAAGCTGGATAACGCCGACGAGTTCGACCGCGTCGGTGAATCCAATCTCGTCACCTCAATCGAGAGCGAGCCCGGCACGCTCGCCATGTACTCGACCCACCTGCCCGATGACCGCGCGATGTGCTACGTCTTCGAGGTGTACGCCGATGACGATGCCTATCAGGTACACGCCTCGTCCGCGCAGTTCAAGGCCTATGTTGCCATGGCGGCAGACACTCTCACGAGTCGCGAGGTGTGTCAGGTCCAGCCCGAGCTCATGCTTGAGAAGCCAGAGGGCCTCAGGGTGTGCGACGGCAACGCCGCGCCGCGCTGCTGCTTCGTGCAAATCAAACCCGAGAAACTCGAGCAGTTCCGCGAGGCCGTCTTTGCCAACATGCGGACTTCCGTGGCAGAGGAGCCAGGCGTGCTGTACCTCTACGCCTGCAGCTTCGCCGACGACCCGCTGCGCTGGGTCTTTTGGGAGGGCTACGCCAGCGAGGAGGCCTATGAGGCGCACCGCGAAACCGAGCACTTCAAGGCATACATCGACGGCACGGCTGACTGCCTCTCCGAGAAGGAGCTCGTGCAGCTGTCTGCGGATTGCCTCGTGAGCAAGGGTTCGCTCATCGGATAGATGAGATTCCAAGCATCAATAAGGAAAGGGATAAGCCATGACAAAGACATGTGACCGCACCGAGTTCGAACAGATGGACATCTTCGGCATCGGGGAGCCAAATCCTTGGGGAGAGTTCTTTTCAGGAGCTTCGTTCCTCAAGTTCCTGACGGCGGAGGGCTGCGCCGCAAGCGTGGCTAACGTGAGCTTCGAGCCGGGTTGCCGCAACAACTGGCACGTCCATAATGCCACTTCGGGCGGCGGACAGGTGCTCATCTGCACCGCTGGCGAGGGCTGGTACCAGGAGTGGGGCAAGCTCGCACAGAGTCTTGTTCCCGGTACCGTAGTCACCATCCCCGCGGGCGTCAAGCACTGGCACGGTGCGAAGGCTGGCAGTTGGTTCAGCCACCTGGCGGTGGAGGTGCCTGGTGAGGAAGCCTCCAACGAGTGGCTGGAGCCGGTGAGCGACGAGGAGTACGCAGCTCTCGCGTAACAAAATCGTAAGAAGGCCGTGAGATAGGCGCGGACTGGAATTGCTGGTCCGCGCCAAACTTATGCTGGCAGACGGCTAGGGTTGGCGCACCCAGCGACTACCTGCTCTTCGTTGCCAACGCGGGGAGGCGCTGGACAATACAGGGACAACGGCTGCCAGGGCAACATCAAGAGTCTGATCGTAACCTGCATAGATTAAGATGCCTAGCATCGCACTCATAGCAAGGCCATAGCTGACCATGGTGTGAAGTATACATTTCTTTGTTGTTATGCTACTTATGCTTTCTGCGCTTCGGCCTGAATTTATCCGGAGTGCCGCCACCACTTATCCACACAAGCTCCTCATTTATCTAGCGCAACCCGCCAAATTACGCACATCGCAGTACGGTGTGCGTAATTTAGCGGGTTCGGCACAGAGCCAACTGGCCTTTCTTCAGAAATTACGCACAATGAGAGACGGTGTGCGTAGTTTCTCATCGGCACGCGACCACCTGGATGGCGACATCGGCACAACGAATGCCGCTCACCGCTCGTAGACCTCCCGTGCCCAGTGGAGGAAGTGCTCACGGGCATCGAAGCCATCGCCATCACATGCGAGCTTAAGGTATGCTTCGTCTCAAACTTCTGTCGCAATCCTCCTGTCGACGATACTGGCCTTCGATGAACGGAGCTTGAACGATGCTTTTCCTTCTACTGGCGACAGTCGCAAGCGCGGGCAACGCCCTTACCATGAAGTACGCCGGATCACGCAGTCCCAACACGTGGTCGCTCCTGTTCTTCAACTACCTTACGGCAACGGTCCTTTCCACAATATCGGCCGTTCGTTCCGGGCTTGCCGTCGGCGAGGTCGCAGCACAGGTATGGATACTCGGTTTCGTCACGGGAGTGCTGTTCATCACTACGTTCGCCTTGTTGCAAGTCAACGTGCGCGTCAATGGTGCCACCGTCTCGTCCTCGCTCGCTCGCATGGGCGCCGTCATTCCCATGCTGCTCTCCATCGCGCTGTTCGGTGAGTACCCCACTCTGCCGGGGGCGGGCGGCATCGTGGTCGCGATCATGGCAACCATTCTGTTAAGCATGCCGAAAAACAGTCCAGAACAAGATGGGGCACCCTCTTCCTCGAACCGCAGGCTCCTCGTTCCCATGGTCCTCGCAGGCGGTGTCGCTGACACCATGCCTAAGGTCTTCGAGGCGGTCGGTGACTCTGCACACGAGGAAGCCTTCATCCTCATGACCTTTGCGACGGCACTCGCCGTATGCCTCGTTATGCTCCTGCGCACGCACGAGCAACCGGCAGCAGTTGATGTCGCCTGCGGTGCCATGCTCGGCACCTTCAACTTCTTCTCGACCGACCTCATGCTCCGCGCACTGATGGAGCTGCCCGCCTACGTGGTGTACACGGGATTCAGCATGGGCGTCGTTCTCCTTACGTGCGCCGTGAACACCCTCGTCATGCACGAGCAGCTTGACCGACGCGACTACAGGGCAATCGCTCTCGTCCTAATCGCGCTGGCACTCATCAACCTTCCGAGGTAGATGCATCACGCACATTCCCTCAGAACAATCGTGACTGCAGCTCCGGAAACGCCGTCGCCCACGCTAAGCACTATTAATGCTTGAAGACGCTAGGACTCCCACGACTCAGTCGCAGTCCATGCGCACGATGCGCATCTTCACCACGCGGTCGCAGAGCCGCGCAAGCACGCGGTGGAGGCCCGTCACGTTGGGGTCATCCAGGTCGCGATAGCCGAGCATGTAGCCACGCGTGGAGACGGTCGCGGTGGGACACCAGCCATCGAGCGCCGCGGGGTCCTCCACATATAGGCACTCGCCGTAGTTCTCCATCCCGAAGTTCTTGAACGTCTTCCTCATGAGCGTCTTGCCCAGCCTGCCGATGACGTCGAACACGATGCGGCAGCCGGGGAAGCGGGCTGCGAGGGCATTGACGAGCGCCCTCGCCTGCGTCTCCGTGAGGTAGTGGAACACCCCGGCGGCAAAGAAGACCGCCCCATTGCCCCCGTCCACCTCGTTCATCCATGCGTAGTCGTTGAGATTGCCCGCAACATTGCGCTCGCGCTCCCCCGCGGGCGCTAGCTCTTCGCGCGCGGCGATGATGTCGGGCATGTCGACGTTGCAGATGCGACACACACCGTTGTCGCAGGCGCGGCCCGTCTGGTCGAGACCACAGCCCATGTTCACCACGGTGGCTGCGGGGTTTGTCGCGAGGTAATCGCGAATCTCCCACTCCATGTCGATCTGGCGCATTGCGGCTTCGAGCGCGCCGAACTGCCAGAAGGTGCTTTTGGCATGGGCGTCGAGATCCGAGAAGTCGTAGTCGAGCCGTGCGCACAGCCGGGCCGCACTCTTGTCGGTATACAAACTGGGAAACCGTTCCGAGCAGAGCTTGCGACCGTATAGCGGGATGATGAGCGTCTCCTGCACGGAGCCGGGAACGATGCGTATCTTGTCTTCCATGTACCTGCCCTCATTCTGACAAACCTCTCTGCCACATCAAATAGTAGCAGAATTGTTAGCCATTCTTAACTTTTGTGAGATGCAGAGTATGGAATCCGCCAAAAACCGCTCGCCCGCTAGTACGTGACGAAGGGGGATGGCGGACACGCCCCCTCCTCTCGCCCTTATGCCGCGCTCACCCCCTCGCGAGCGGCGAACTCGGGGTCGCCCTCGTGATACTTGCCGATCTTGTGCTCGGTAGACATCACGTCCCCCTCGGGACGATAGTCAATCTTTGCATAGGTCATCACGTGCCCGCACCCCGCCTGCGCACCCACGAGCTGGCAGTTCTTGAGCACCTCCATGCACTCGTCGTACGAGCCCTCGATGGTCGTCTCGAAGGGACCCACGTAGTAGTCCAGCCCCGTGGAGTCAATGTAGGCAATGACGGCATCCACCACGCGGCACGTCTCCTCGTCGGAGACCGCATCCATGGGGAGGTACTGAATCGCGACGGCACAGTTCATGCGAGGCTCCTCTCTGCAGGGCCGCACCGACCCCGCATATCATGCGGCTGAAACACATTGTTGGGTAAGGCGCGTTACCCGGGCCAAGTTGAAGTTAGCAGCTGCGCGGAACCCAATCTCAGCCGGCATACGCCTACTACCCTATAGGGTATGCGGTGCCCGGTTCGCTAAACCTGGTCCCACACGCTCCTGACATAGGCCGATTCCTCGGGGTTGTTCTTGAGCATGTCAAGCATCGAGTCAAGATCCGCATCCTCAATACGCTTTGCGTGGCGAAGCACCTTCTTTATGTACTGCTTGCGCGATTCCGTCAGCACGCCGCCGTTGATTCCCTCAAGGTCCTCATCGCTCAGTTCGCTTGCCAGCGTCTCGTGATCCATGGCGTCCATCCCTTTCGCTTGGTCGGGTTCGTTTGATTATAGGTTTTACGCGCGGAATGCCAAGCCGTCTCATGTTCTGGTCGGGCATGCGGAAGACACAGGTAAGCTTCATCGTTGCAAAGGCGCGAACGGGACAAACGTCCCCGTCCCCCTTGTCCCTTATATCTCTACTAGTTCGTACTCACGGCTACCCACACCAAGCTGCTCGGCTGCTTCGAGAACATGCTGCCCGTCAAGGCTCTCAATGCGTTCGATGAGATCCGCGCTGTCGTCGTCGCTGGCATAGACCAGATCGATGCACGCCTGGTCGAGTGCCACCGGGTCGGCGGAAGCCAAGATGCCGACGTCGGCCATCTTTGGCGGCGCCGGGCTGGGGTCGCAGTCGCAGTCCACCGAGAGGTTGTTCATCACGTTCACGAACAGCATGTTGGGCTGCGACGCGAGCACGGCCTTGCAGGCATCCGCCATCGACTCTTGGAAGTCGGGCGTGGCCGCACTCGACCAGCTGGTTCGATTCTGTCCCGCCGAGTGGATGAGCAGCTTTCCTTCCCGTGACGCCATGCCGATGGAGATGTTCTTGAGCGCGCCGCCGAAACCCGCCATTGCGTGCCCCTTGAAATGGGAGAGGACTAGGAAGCCGTCGTAGTCAGAGAAGTGCGTGCCGACGAGGTTCTCGCTCAGATGAAGGCCGCCCTCGACAGGCAAGGAAAGCGACCCGTCCTCGTCCATGATCTGAAAGTCTGCGATGCCAGTGAACCCGTGGTCAGCCGCCACCTGGTAGTGCGCGTCAGTTGAGCTGCGACCGCCGCCGTAGGCCGTATTGCATTCCACAATCGTCCCACCGACGGCGGAGACGAGACCCGAGATGAGGTCGGCCTTGAGATAGTGATCACCGCCTGGCTCGCCCGTCGAGAGCTTGACGCCGATCTTGCCAGAGAGCCCCTCGCCAATCGCGTCGAACACGGCCTGCAGCGCCGCGGGCTCAACCGCATGGACGAAGTAGACGGCGGGCACTTTTCCTGAGGTGTCGCCTGGGTTTGCCGTCGCCTCCCCCACCTCGTCGATAGGTTCGTTTGGCGTGGATACAGGCTCGCCCTCAGAGGACGACGGGCTGGCTCCGCACGCGGCAAGGCCCGACAACACCGCCATGCCACCTGCCACGGCAGCCGCGCTGACGAACGACCTTCTTGTCATGTGAGTCAGTCTGCAGGTATTCCTATCGAACCGCGTGCATTCCATGTTTGCCCATAACCTTTCTGACCAGAAACAGTCGCGTTTACATACTACACGCGCAAGGCCTTCTTTACGCGCGTTCACTCTTCAATCTCAACCTAAGAGAATTGTGCAACTTAGACCATGCTTTAAGTCAAGT
>CACXDP010000448.1 GCA_902766445.1 uncultured Coriobacteriaceae bacterium | reverse complement strand
GTCTGCAGGTCAAGCGAGAGGCCTCAACCTGCGCATTAACCGTCCCTACGGTCGCGGCACTACGGCGCAGCGTGTCGAGGATCAGCGTGCTGAGATGGGCGCTTCGGTTCGGCCGGCGGTTTATACGCAAGAGAAAGTCGGATTGCGTGACCGCGTGCGCATTGCTCGTCGTTGGGGGACAGGGCTGCACCTCAACGTTTGGTATGTTGCAATCGCTGTGCTCCTCTTTGCTGTGCTGACGGTGGCTGCGGTGATGGGTCCGATACGCGACTACTATACGGCGTGGCGCGAAGCCGGCGTGCTGGAGGTTGAGTACGGGGTTGTGTCCCAGATCAATGAGGGGCTGACCGAAGACGTTGAGCGTCTCAACACGCTTGAGGGCATCGAGGACGAGGCACGTCGTCGTGGATACGTATATCCGGACGAGGAGGCCATCGTGGTGGAGGGCTTGGAAGAGGAGCAGGTCTCGGAAGAGGAGGCGGTCAAGGCGGCGCTGGCCGAGTACGAGCAGAATTTGCCTTGGTACGTCCACGTTCTCGATGACCTCTTTGACTATAAGCACAAATAAGGTGAGGAGCGAGCATGACGCGCGTGGCAGTTATCGATATCGGGACCGTGACCGCACGTCTGGCGATTGCCGACGTCGAGGACGGTAGGGTTCAGCGGCTGGCACGTCGCTCGACTATCGTTAATCTTGGCGAGGGTGTCGATCGCACGGCTCGTCTCTCGGCTGAGGCCTGCGATCGACTCATCGCGTGCATTGACGGTTATCTCCAGGCAATTCGTGACGCGCGCGTGGACGCTACCTGCTGCACGCTGACAAGCGCCGCGCGCGACGCAAAGAACTCGGGCGACCTGTTGGATGCATTCTCGGCGCGTGGACTTGTGGCGCAGGTGATTCCCGGAGACGTGGAGGGTTCGCTTACGTTTCTGGGCGTGGCGCAGGACTTCGAGGGCGAGCGTCTGCTCGTGGCCGACAATGGTGGCGGCTCGACGGAATTCGCCTTGGGCATGCTTGATGCAAGTGCGGGCCTCGACCTGCAACGCGTTCGTTCCATTGACGTGGGATGCAGGCGCATCACCGACAGATTCCTCTCGCGCGAGGATCCACCGAGCGCCGACGACCTGCGTGCCGCGCACGAGTTTGCTCGTGGGGAGTTTGCGGCGATCGCGTCATGGTGGGCCGATGGGGGCAAGCCATCGCGCGTGGTCGTGACGGGCGGTACCTCGACTACGTTGGTGGCGCTCAGCAAGGCGCTCGTGCCGTATGAGTCCTCGCAGGTACACCTAGCTCAGCTCACTCGCGAACAAGTACGCGCTCAGGAGGATCGTCTGGCTGCGTTGACGGTGGCGGAGCGCGCGGGGCTCGCGGGCATCCAGCCACAACGCGCGCCGGTGATTCTTGGCGGTGCCGTTGCTGTGTCTGAGATCTTGGGCGCGACGGGATTCAACGAGCTCACCGTGAGCGAGAGTGACCTGCTCTTTGGTTTGGCGCTGACGGTTGCCGCCACGGCGTGCGATGAGCCGACGCCGGTGAGCTGGCGACCTCGTCTAAGCTAGTTGTCGTTCGCGCCTCACTTGCTCCGCGATTTCGGACTTTTCTGTATCCGCAAACGTGCGCAGGTTTTGACGCAACGATTAAGGCCGTTGTTTGTTGTGCCGCGGTCGGTTAATATGAGAATTACCGATATGGGGGCGTGGCGAAATTGGCAGACGCAGGGGACTTAAAATCCTCCGCCGCAAGGCTTGCGGGTTCGAGTCCCGCCGCCCCTACCAGCGGTTTTATTAGGTTTGCTACAGGCCAGTCCGTTTTTGTTTCACCCCTTGCTTACTTTTGGCTGTGTTTTGTGCCCTTTTCGGCTGCATCCGTGTGTGGACGTGGAACGGGGGACGTGTTTTTCGTTCCGCGGCATTGAAGAGGCAAAAGGGACGCGTGGAACGGGGGACGTGTTTTTCGTTCCGCGGCATTGAAGAGGCAAAAGGGACGCGTGCCGACTTTACCCCTACGGGTATCACGCGCATTTGCTCGCCCTGAAGCAAGAAGCCACGCAACGCTTGTAAGGCGCCTCATGGGATATTCATGCACCATAGGGATAATTCATGCCCCGTTCGGCCGCTCGTGCACCTGAATGCACCAGCGCATCTTGGCAAAAGAGCAAATACGGAAGCTCGTTCATTCTCTAGCAGCGAGTCGCAGGTTTCCGTCCGAGCGGTGCGACCCTGCATCCACGTCATTCTAACGACGGTTTAAGCCGCGAAACCGTCGTTAGAATGACGACCCGTGCTCTAACGCCAACAACCCGTCGTTAGAGCGGCTCTGCTCCATCTCGGAGGATCGTCAGGTAGTCTTCGTAGAGGTACGTGCGGTACCGTTGGCGACCGTCGTCTCGCAGCTTGAGTATGCCAAGCTTGCAGAATTCATCCTT
>CACXDP010000447.1 GCA_902766445.1 uncultured Coriobacteriaceae bacterium | reverse complement strand
TGGACGAGGGCTTCATCAAGGCGGACTCACGCTTTACCTCGCGTGCGATCTCGGCGTGACAGGGATTTGGCTTCCAGCTGATCATCGCCGTGCCGGAAGAAAAGTACCAGTCGGTCGTTTCACGAGCTCAGCGCGTGCTCAACATCGTTGCTGATGCAAACCGTCGTTCGTACGTGAGCATGTTTGACATCGTGGAGGAGGAAGACGGTGTCGCAGAGTCCGGCGCTTAAGGATATCGTCACCATAAGGGACCTCTGCGAACGACGCTATGGACGCGTCTGGGCAGACGAGATCGTGGCACCTGGAAGCTCGGACTGGCCATACGCCATTCGCATCGGCAAGCCCTCGCAGAGCGAGCTGGAACGCGACTATGTGCGGCTGAGCTCTCAGCTCGATGAGGTTGCGAGCTGGGCGGAGGCACATGGGCTCTCATGCCGTACCGAGCAACGCAAGGTGGGCCGCATGTCGTATCCGCTGCTGTCCCACGTGGTGGTGCCGGGCGCTCATGCGCTGGCGCATGCAATCGGGAGAGACGGGCACTGGGAGCTCTTCTCCCGACGTGCCGAGACGCTGCGTGAGCTGTTTTCGAAGGTGGGCGACGAGGATCTGAGGGACGTGCTCGTGTCTTTGAATCGATCGGGCACCTCAGACGCCGACTTCGAGCTCGTCTGCGCCGCGGCGCGTTGGTTTGCCCAACACGACGCACATGGATACACGCCTCGCGAAGTTCCCTTGGAGGGCTTCCATGCCAAGTGGCTGGATGCGGCGGGGCACCGCCAGGTCGTGTGTGCCTTGGCCGGCCTCCCTTCGCTCGAGTTGAGGCATCGTCCGCATCTGGTGAGCTTTCATTACTTGGATCCGGCCTATGAAGCGACGGGCGCTCGGCTCCATGACACGTGGCTGGAGGGGGATGCGGGGGAACTGGCCTATGTGCCACGGACAGTGGTGATCTGCGAGAACCGCGACAGCGCGCTCTGGTTTCCACACTTGGATGGGGCCATAGCCGTGCAGGGCGACGGCATGGCCGGTACCGCTGTGCTTTCCGGCGTGGCATGGATAGCGCAAGCCGAGATTGTCCTCTATTGGGGTGACATCGACATCCATGGCTTTCAGATACTCTCGGCCTACCGTGAACGTGGACTGGACGTGACGAGCATCCTCATGGACGAGCGGACGTATCACACCTACGAGCGATTCGGCACCTCGATGGATGCCCATGGCAGGAAGCTCACCCCCAAGGCGGACGCGCATGCACTGCGAGGACTCACCGATGAGGAGAATGCCTTATACCTACGACTTTGTTCACCGGAGCATGCGGGAGCGCGCCGCATAGAACAGGAGCGTATCCCTCTGCAGGTCGCCCAGCGCGTTGCGAGGGCTCTGGCATGCGAGGCTGAGCGCGATCGCGTCTCCTCTGCATCTACAAAAGATTAAGGTAGCGCGCCCGTTCCGCCTCGGGTATCCCGAGGGCGTCCATCGCCTGGCGGGCGGTGAGCCCCAGGGTGCGCATGAGGCTCGCGAGGTATCCGGCGGTGGCCTCCTCGCGGCCCTCCTCGCGGCCCTCCTCGCGAAACAGCTCCATGGCCTCCGCCTCGTTGTACTCGGTAAGCAGCATGTCCCTCACCTCCGCCTTGTGCGCCTGCAGGTACGGCCTGATCACGAAGCCGTCCGGCATCGACTCTATGGCCTCGTCGACCGCCTCCGCGGCGCTCATCGCCGCCGCGTTGGCCCTTATCCTCTCGACCGTCCACGAGTACTCCGCCAGGGGCCTGCAGGCGCGCTTCAGCGCCTCGCCCATGCCGGGGTTGACGTTGACGAGCCTCACGCGGACCTCGATGTCGGCCTCCGCGCCGCCCGCGAAGGAGTCGCTGAGGCGCAGCTCCCCCTCCTCGGGGACGTCGTCCCTCCCATTATAGAACACCACGAGCCTCGGCGCGGGCAGCGCGGCCAGGCGCTTGCCGTACTTGTTGAGCCCGTGGCGCCTCAGGTGCTTCTCGTAGAGGCTGCCCGCGTACTGGAGCATGCGCAGCGGCATGTTCGGGTTGTAGGAGGACTGCTGCTCGTAGAGGCTCATCTCGTCCGCGAGCAGGAACGACACGTCGTTGTGCATGCCGAGGTAGAGCACCTCGCGGATGGTGGTGATCTCGACGTCTCCCGGTTCGCCGTGGTCCGACCCGTTGACGGCGTTGTAGAGCGAGAGCGTCCAGTCCCGGTGCTCCTCGCTGTCGAAGATGAATGTGAACAGGCGATCCCTGTACTCTCGTTGGGCTTCTGGCATTGCGTTGAACCTCCCATGACGGCCTATGGGGACAGTATGCCCAAAAGACGACCGGTCGAAACGCTGCCTTTGTAAACGTCTGCGTGGCGCAAAACGAAGGCGGTCTCCCACGTCTCCAATCCGTGCATTTTGCAGTTGGCGCGATGCGCATATAACTTTGCGCAATGTGCTGGCAACGGGGCGCCGCCTCTTTGAAGAGGGGGTTGGCGCCGGCCGGCAAGCAGCGAATCTTCCAAAGCCAACCGAGGCCGTGGATGTCCAAGTGCTTCCTGCCGGCCAGATGCCCGGCGACTACGACCCTGGTGCGGATGCCTGCGTGATCAGCCTATAGCGGT
>CACXDP010000446.1 GCA_902766445.1 uncultured Coriobacteriaceae bacterium | reverse complement strand
CGGCACCATCCGAGGACAAGGGAGTGCTCAAGACATTCGCCAAGGGCCTCGATGTCAGTCGCTATGAGACCGACTATATGCTGCAGATGAGGGATAGCTCCAACGACCCGTGGGTTCACTGGTTCGCGAAGGATTCTCTTGACGATGGGAAAGCGATTGGGACGAAGCTCGCTGACTTCGACGGTGACGGTGCGGACGAGCTGCTCGTCGTGCGCTGGCAGGGTGTGTCGATCCAGCTTGAGATGTACGAGACGCACAACGGCAACGCGGTGTGCAAGGGGAAGGTGACCGACTACAGCTCTGATTTCCCGATCAAGGGCATCGGTGGGCTTGACGTGCTATGCGATGGCGATAACGGCATCGACGTGCAGTGGTGGTATAGCAACACTCCCGTCATGAACGGAAACTGGTGGCATCTCGACCGCTTTACGTATGACGGAAGCGAGTTCGAGCGCGTGGGTAGCGCAAGCTTGGATGGGACGGGCATCTACGAGCTGGGCGACCTTAAGGCGCAGCTGTCATCGCTCGGCCTGCCCACTGACTCGATTCCCGACGTGGATCGCAGCGCCACGTTCAACGCTACTCTGCTGGCCGATACCGAGACGTCGCTTGAGGTGGTCATAAGGGTCTTGGCGACCATGGAAGATGGCGCGGCCCCGAGCTATGAGGAGTGCGAGGCGGCGAGGAAGAGTGGCAGCAGCGAGTGGAGCGAGGCCAAGCGCCTTGGCGGCTTCATCGTTACCCAGAAGGCCGAGACGTGGCCGAGCACGAAGGCCGCGCCGTCGTCGGAGCCTGCAGAGGACAGCAAATGGGAGGATCCGAGGGCTCTGGTCACGAGCTTCATCCGCGCGTGGTACGACGACTGGTCGTTGGACGGCAAGGACAGGCGCGACAGTAAGCAGTCGGTGCAGGAGCGCTGCCGGTCGATGGTTGACACGTCTTCGGGGCTCTACCGTCAGTTGGGAGATGCGAGTCTGGGGAAGGCCGCATACAGCGGTGACAAGGGTGCCGCCACCTGCGTCGTTGAGGATCCGACGATTATTGGCGGGGACGGTGACATCTACCGTGTGTCCCTCTGGTATACGAGCGATGCGGAGCCAAACCAGTCTTCCAGCACTTCGTATGATTGGCTGGTCAGCAGCCGTCGGCACGAGGCGTCGTGGGACGTGACGGTTTCGGGGGGCAAGGTCACTGCGGTCTCGTTGGTACCGAGGGGTCCGTACACGCTTGCGGGCGTGGTGCGGGTTCACGAGGAGGATACTGGCTTAAAGAAGATTACGATTGTGTCCATGACGCTTGACGAGCCTGTTCACTTCAAAGCCGAGTATAAGGGAACCTACGAGGGCGATGCGAGGGAGGTGGCGCTCGAGACAAGTCAGTCTGATTCCTATGGGGCGTGGTCGCAATACGAGGGTCGCCGCATAACCGTTGAGACCGAAGGGCTTATGGGAGCCTACCACGACGCATCGACCTACAACGTGGATGCGCTTGTCACGGGTAACGTGCGCCTCATCGAGGCCGAAGAGCTGCCTGCGCCTGAGCCGGAAGACGAGCCAGCCTCCGCAGATGTGGTCCACTTCAATGATTTCGATTTCGTTGTGCCGGATGCGTGGCGCGGAAAGGTGGCGCAAAAGGACCACTATGGCGACACCATCCTCGACTGGAACGGTACGTGGATGCTTGCCATCAGGGAGTGCTCGCCAGACAAGTTCCCGACCTACAACGGGGAGGTGGAGTCGTACCAGTTCGATGATGGCAAGCCCGTGACGATTCGTTCCAGCGAGGACTTTTCGTACGAGGCCGAAATCTCCTACGGAGATGGCAAAGGTCTCATCCTGTACCTCTTTGCGTATGACAGTCGTTCGGTCATGTTTGCGGATAAGAGTGACGATGTGTGTCGCGAGTACCTCGAGCTGCAGGCTGCGGTAGCGGGGCGCAGTGCCGACGACGATCCTAAGGAGCTTGCCGTCGCCTGCCTCAAGGCGTGCGTCGAGCACCTGCGCTTCTGAGTGTTGTATGTCCACTATCAAACAACGCAGGCATGGCATGAAGAATATCGCATAGTATTTATGGGGATGAGGGTTTTGCTGACGATGAGGGGGTTCGCATGTATTGTCCATTCTGTAGAGCATCTATACCATCGTCGAAGGGGAAGAAACCGCGCAGAAAGGCCCTTATCATCGCGGCTGTCGTCATCGGTATCATCGCGTTCATGGCTGCATTTGACGTGATTCCGGGCAGCTCGATATGTTATGCCGTGACCTCGGGCAGCTCGACGCGTCCTACTCTGACGGGCGTCAAGACCACAGACGTCTATGATAACGCCTTCTTTGACTTCTCGATTTCGCGCGCTGAAGGGTTTGCCTTTGCAAACGAAGACGAGACGAAGGAGATAATTGGTACCGGCGCGTCAATGGCGAAGGATGCCGAACACACTGAGGACGATATGGATGATGTGCTGGACGAGATCGTGTTTGACGTGCTAGCGTACGATCCGGCGGCAGGCGATATGCTTTGCGTTGCGGTGATGACTTCTTCGATTCCCAAAAGCATGTCTGATGATAAAGTACTAGGTGCTTTTGATGATGGTGTCGCGAGCGCCATCGAAAGACGGAGCGTCGAGGGTTTCAAGACTGAGAAGGACGAGGTCAAGATTGCGGGCAAGCAGTGCCCATGTGTTCGGCATGTGGGCGAGCTGGAAGGAATCCCTGCGTGCACGCAAACCGCACTGATGAAGGTTGACGGCTACGCCGCCTTCATCATCGGTTTCTCTCTTTCCGAGAGTCGTCTCACGGAGTTGTTTAAAAACATAGATTCGAGCGTTGGCCTTAAGGCGGGCTCTTCTGCATCGGGCGATACCGACCAGGACTCCGACGCGGACGGAGCGTTCCCCAAATATGATCCTGGCACGATCGATGGCAACACGTACCACAATCCTTACTTTGGCATGACGCTCGCTCTGCCTGACGAGTTTACGCTCCTCGATGCCGATAAGTTCACTGACGATCCGAGCAACTCCCTTACGTCGGAGGCGCCTTCGAGCCCCCTTGTCGGGGGAATAAACTACGAGTTGGCGGCCGTAAACAACAGTACGGGGGAAGTTCTGGTTCTCTATACTCAGGGTCGCCCCGCGAGCTATGCCCAGACGTATACGGCAGATCAGATGGCGGAGTTTTCCGTATCCCACATGGACAAAGATTTATATACCAAGGGGATAACGGCAAGTGGAGCTGCCGACGCGCACACTGAGGAGACGGTGTGCACGGTTGCGGAGAGAGACTACCCGTGCCTTTATACTGCCACGTCTATTCAGGAGACTCCGGCCAGCGTGACGCAGGCCTGTATCGGGCAGGGAAATCGCGTGATGTATATATCCTACACTTCGCCGGGTGTGGGTCGTTTCGAAGAGATGCTGTCATTTATCACCTACGAGCAGCCAAGTGGCGTGCGCGAGAAAAAGAGTGCCAAGGACGCCGATGGCAAGGCAAAGACGAAGGAGTCCTCCAAGGATGCGAAGAAGAGCAAAGCCAAGGGCGGCAAGCCCATTGCGTCGGGCACGTGGGGTACCTGCTCATGAAGCATAGATGGCGACGGAATGCTCCTAATCGGCTCTGGAGAGGGGGAGAACATCTTAAGTGACAGCCCATGGGCTGAGTATAAGAGCGAGATAACTGCCATACGCTTCGAGGACGGTGCTAAGCTTCCCGAGTCGTGTTCGTCTCTCTTTCAGGGGTTGGGCAAGCTGCGCACGGTGGACATGAGCGCGTGTGATTCTTCGAACGCCGTTAATCTGTGCGGCCTGTTCTCGGAGTGTGCGAAGCTGGAGTCGGTGAAGGCTCCCGGGCTGGTCTCCTCAAAAACGTCTTACATCTCCTCCATGTTCTTTGGGTGCTCGAGGCTCAAGACGGTCGACTCGTCGGACTGGGACACCTCTGGCGTCACGAGCTTGATGTACGTCTTCCACGGCTGTCAGAAGCTCGAAACCGTTGATGTCTCGGGATGGGATACATCGATTGTTGAGGACATGGGGGGCGCGTTCGAAGGTTGCTCGTCATTGGACGAGCTGGACGTGTCCGGGTGGGATACCTCAAAGGTGACCACGATGGATTGGATGTTTAATGACTGTAGCTCGCTTGAGGCACTTGATGTGTCCGAATGGGATACGTCTGCGGTGGAGTACATGCGATGGACGTTTGGCGACTGCTCGTCGCTGCGCAAGCTGGACGTGTCTGGATGGAATACCGGTAAGGTGACTGATGCTAGCGGGATGTTTTCCAATTGCTCTCGCATCGCGAAGCTCGGACTGTCTAAGTGGAACGTCTCCCAACTCGAAGGAGCCACTCAGATGTTCTTTTGCTGTTCTGCGCTCAAAGAGATTGATTTGTCCGGCTGGGACACGTCGGGTCTCGAAACGGCAGAAATGATGTTCTATGGATGCGAATCCCTTGACCGAGTGACGGTCGGCAAGAAATACGACATGAAGAGCGTTGACATGTTCCCTGAGGCAACGTCACAGAATGGCAAGTGGTACTGCACCGACGACAAAGCGTGGCATACGGTTGGCGAAATCGTGGCATCGCGCAACAAGAAGGCCTCAACATACACTAGCGACGAGCAGGCGGTGAAGTAGGAGCGGCACATGAAAGGCTTGCCTCCCGAGCACCTCGTGCCAGTCGCGTATGCCCTCCGTTCAGGGCGGCATCGTATTTGGTGTATACTGTGTGTCATGATTTTAAAGACCTAAGAAAGGCAGGGGATAATGCCCAACCACGTGAAGCTCGCGGCGATATTCAGCGACACGCGCAACCGATACGAGACTGTCCCGAGGCTGAGGGAGGCCGTCTTTCGTTCCGCCGGTGCCACCCAGCTGTACCGAGCGGACGATTCCATCGAGCTGCCGACGCCGAGGGCAGAGCGCGCACGCGTGGCGGTCAGCACTGGTAGGACTTTCTTTACGGCTCGGCGTCTCCTCGAAGAGAAGCCCGAACGCCGGGTTGTGGTCCACAACTTCGCCTCCGCCACGAACCCCGGTGGCGGCGTCATCAACGGCAGTGCGGCTCAGGAGGAGAGCTTGTGCCGCTGTTCCACGCTCTATCCGACGCTTGACCAGCAGCGGCTTTGGGACGACTACTACCTGTATCATCGCGAACAGGGCGATACGCGCTACGACGACGCATGCATCTATTCGCCGGGCGTTGTGGTGTTCAAGGACGACGAGACCTATCCCGAGCCGTTACCCGAGGACGAGTGGTATACGGTTGACGTGATCACCTGTGCCGCGCCGAATCTGAGGCACCATCCCTTTGCGAGGACACATGACGTAGGCGAAGATGAGCTCTACGCCATCCACCTGTCTCGTGCCAAGCGTATCTTTGGGGTTTGCGCGGCGAATGGTGCCGACGCGCTCGTCCTGGGAGCCTTTGGCTGCGGCGCGTTCCAAAACGACCCATGGGTCGTGGCGCGGGCATACCGCGACGTG
>CACXDP010000445.1 GCA_902766445.1 uncultured Coriobacteriaceae bacterium | reverse complement strand
TGTTTGCCATGCGCCCTCCTCCCGACGCCGCCGATGGGAGTGCGAACGCTAGCACACCCAGCTTGCAGCTTTTTCCCCGCCAGCTGGCACTTTTTTCCCCGGTTTCTGCACCGTCGCAGGTAAACGCGCGCGTTTCGGCTTGCACCGCATTGACCTTGGGGCTTGCTGAAATTGACGAAGCGGCGGCAAGCGGGAAGGCTCTCCGATTTCGCTGGCCTGAGCACCGCGGGTGTGCGAAATCATCGAGACGGTAGAGAATCTCGACTGCGGGCACCACTGCCTCGCACTCGGCACCCCGCGCCCGTTGGTATTCATCGCCAAGAGGGAAGCGACACCATCAGGGTGCGGAACTCCCCTCCGCGACGTCTTCTCCGAAATCGCCGTTGCCGTGGCAGGCGTTCCATGAGATTGTCGTTGGCGTGGTTTTTGCCCCCTGATTGACGTTGGCGTGGCGACTCTTGCCACGGGAACGCAAATCACGAGGAATCTGGCCACGCGGACGTCAATCCCATGGAACGCCGCCACGCCAACGCAGAATCCAAGCTACGCGACACGTGGTCGCCAACCACGGCGGATGTCCGGGAAGGGAATGCCAAAGGCACGATCCCCACCCACAGGTTTTGGGATTGGCCAAAAAAAGCCCCCGCACGCGACTGCAGGGGCTTTCGAGTAAAGCAGTTTGTCGACTACTCGCTCATGCGGGCGGAAATCTCTTCCGCGGACATGGCGCTCGTGTTACCGATGGAAGGGACAGCAGCGCCACGTGACGAGTGTGCGCCGTTCAACGGCTTCACGCCCACTTCGTGAACTTCTCCGTCGCCGAGATCGGGGGCGTTGTCCCAAGAATCCGGACGACGAGCAGCCACGACAGCAGCCTGAGCGGCGGCGCGCGCACGTTCGGCGGCCTGCTCGGCGGCCTGAGCTCGGGCAGCCGCTTCGGCCTGCACAGCAGCCTCGGCTTTTGCCTGCGCTGCGGCCTGACGACGAGCAGCCGCTTCGGCACTGGAAATATCAGTGACAGGTTGATAGACACCTGTGTTGCTCTTGCTCCTACGCACACGACGCTCGCGCCCAGCGGCACCCTCTTTGTAGTAGTACTCGTAGTAGTACTCGCTGGACTGGCGCTCGCAGAAGTTCATGACGATGCCGGCCAGCGGCACGTTTGCGGTCTTGAGCTGCTCTGCCGCACGGACGATCTCGTCGTGATGAGTGTGACGCTCGCGCACCACCATAAAGAGCGCATCGACGTGCGACCCGAGTACTGCCGCGTCGACGAAGGTTCCCACGGGCGGCGTGTCAAACACGACATAATTGTAGCCCCCGCGCAGAGCCTCAACCAGCGCGGAAAAACGGCGCGTGTTGAGCAGATCGGAGGGATTGGGGATATGCGGCTCGGAATCGAGGAACTCCAAGCGCGGCCCAACCTGCACAACGGCCTCTGCAAGCGAAATCTCGCCTGACATCACCGAATACAGACCATGTTGGGGATGAACCTCCAGCTCGCGTGCCATGGAACGACGACGCATGTCGCACTCTACGATGAGCGTACGCATGCCTGATGAAGCCATAGCGCGCGCAAGATTCGCCGCCACGAAGGTCTTGCCTTCGTTGGGCACGGCGCTCGTGATTGCGATGGTGCGTATGGGGTCATCGACGCTCATGAAACGGATGTTTGCGAGCAACGTCTTCGCCGAGTTGTCGATACTGCGATCGGTCTCGTTCTGCTTCGAGTTTCCCTTAAGTGCCACAGGTGGCCCTCCTCTGCATGTGTATTGTTCTTAAGCCACCTGGGGGAAGTGACCGACGACAGGTACCCCGATGATCTCTTCGGCCTCATTGCCGTTACGAATGCGCGTGTCGAGCGTGTCGCGCACGACGACGATGGCTACTGCCAGCAAGAAGCCCGCCGCAGCACCGATGGCTGTGTACAACATCCTGCGGGGACCTGACGGCGACGTGGGAACGTCAGCGGTGTCAATGACGTTGACTGATTGAATCTGCATGACGCCAGACGCAACGTCCGACACCTCTGTGACCGTGGCATTCGCTACGGCTGCCGCCATTTCGGGGTCCTTTGCGGTTACCGCAAGCGTGATGACACGCGTTGTCGTAGAGCTGGTGATGTCAAACTTATAGCCCTTGAGATTTGGGAGGCCGAACTGATCCGCTACGTCCTTTTTTACGCGGTTCGACTTCATGATGGTCGTCACGTCGTTCGTGAGCATCTGGCCGACGCTCATCTCCTGCTGGGTAAGGTTCTCGTTTGCGCCTTCATTGTCGTTGCGTGAGAGAACGTACATAGTCGTGGAGGCCGTGTATTCGTCCGGCAGCAGCTTCGCCCCAGCAAACACGATGAGACCGCATACGACCGGCAGGATGATCACGAGTGCCAGGTGCTTGCGCAACAGACCAAATAGTTCGAAAATCGTCATGGTTCGTTACTCTCCGTCCTTGGGCCAGTGCCCGAAGCCGCGCCAACAGAACTAGGTTGTGCGTCTGTGGGAGGAACCCCACAAATCACGCAGCGTACATTATGCACCCATGGAGAGCCGTTCTGAGAAAAAACCACGACTCTCCATGGGTTATACCTCATGTTAGAAACTGCTTTCGCCTTCGCCTGCCAAGCTACCACCCGCGTCAGCGCTGCCACCGGTGTCGCCGCCAGCATCGCCACCAGTTTCGCCACCGCTGCTAGCACCGGAGTCCCCACCAGAACCGCTATCGCTGCCGCCACTATCACTGCTGCCGCTATCACTGCCGCCGCCGCCGTCGGTCGTGCTCGAACCACTGTCGGTGCTGCTACCAGAGCCGCTATCGCTTCCGGTGTCAGTATAGTCATAGTCATAGTCATAAGTTGGCGTGTCATAGGTGGTTGTACTATGCGTGGTAGTGTCGTATTGTTGGTTACCTTGGTTCTGGTTGCTCTGCGACTGCTGGCTCTCGGTGTCAGTGTCCTCGGCCCTGTTCTCGGAAGTGTCCTTGTCTTCCTCGGTGGTCTTGGATGTTTGTGCGCTTTGATCGGCGAGTGCGTTGTCGCGGCGGTTGCGAGCCGCCTCGCCCAGCTCCTCGGCAAGGTCCTTGCGCTCGGGATCCTTGCGCACCCACTCCAAGGCCTTCTCAATCATCTCGTCCGTAACATCCTCGCCAGCGATGACCTCGAGCACAACGTCGACATCGGGAGCCGTCTCGCACTTGCCGTCTTCCAAGACCTTCACGGCATAAGCTTCGCTGGGAAGCTCGTAAAGAATCCCGTCGGTCGAGATGGGAGAGGCGATAACGCTGATCTCGAACTGGCCCGCTGGCAGGACGAGACCCTTCCCCGAGTAGGAGAGGTACGTCTGCTGGTCAAACGCGCTACCATCCGCAGCGGTGCCCTTGACCTGAACGGGAACTCGGCTGCTGTCCGCACCAAGGCCCTCAGCATACAGCGGCACAGCAACTTCGTGCGTCGGAGCTGGGGCGGCTGGTGCGGCCGGCTCCTCGGGCTGCTTCTTTGGAGTCTCCGGCTTCGGAGTTTCTTTGGCGACGATAGGTTTCTGCGCAACCGGCTCGACGGCATGCGCACGCGAGTAAGCCATAGCGTAGGCCCCGCCCGCACCACAGAGCAATACCGCCGCGATGGCGATGGGCAGCCACCTAGGCCTAGCGGGCACGGGATCTTCTTCGCGCCTTACCTTGCGCCTGACCCTGACGGGCTCTGTGCTCGGCGTGAAATCGGCATCATCACGCGGTGCCGGAATCTCAAATTCGAATTCTGGAGCCTCGCTAGTGACGTCTGCAGCAACCACGTCATCGTACTGCGGAACCACGAATTCTGGCCCCGAAGCGGACGGGCCATCCGCCCCCACGCCTCCCGCAGCTACCTCATCGCGAACCGGAACCTCAAAGGCCGGCACCTGCTCGCCGGAACTCTTCTTTTTCGTACGCGGGGCATCCTGCGCACCCGCGCCATCCTGAACGGCACCACACACCACGCAGGTCTTGGCGCCATCCATGATTTCTGCACCACACTCTTTGCAAACCATGTATATCTCCCCTCGTCGTACTGACACGTATGATATGTGAAAGATGGACATTTTTGCGCGCAAACGGACAATTCTCAAGGAGTCGCTACAGTCTGGCGGTTCACCTTGAGTCGCGAGCCTTTTGTACTGATTGGGTACCCCCAAACAGTGCATCTTATACGCCATCCGTCCCGCCCGCAGAGAACGGTGGGCGATTTTGGTGGAATGCCTCAGCGTAATCAGTCCCATGCGCGCGGTACAATGTTGAAAGGTATCTAGCGTCGAGAGGTGCGCCATGAAGCTGAGCGAGAGCCGCGAGAAGGTCATCAAGGCTATCAACGACTATCGTACCGACCTGTGGTTTCGCGCCGAGGCTTCGGTGTACATGTCGTGCGGCGTTAACATCACCTTTTCGATATATCAGGTCCTCATCGGCATCACTCGCCAATCGTACTGGTTCACAGCCCTCGCCCTGTACTACGTGCTCATCACGGCCACGCGCGTGCTCATGCTGTACTACATTCGTCACGAGGCCGAGGACGGGCGCGAAGAGCTGCGGCGCTATCGCAAATGCGGCATCATGATGATGGTGCTCACCTTCCTAATCCTCTTTGGCGGCATGCTAATGAACAGCGGCAACAGCACGCCGAAGTCTTATCCCGGGCACATGGTCTTCGTCGTGGGGGTGTTTACGATCTACACCTTCATCAACTCGATTCTCAACCTGTGGCGGTATCGGCTGCTTGAGAGCCCGCTCATCTCAGCGAGCAAGTCGCTGAACCTCGCCACTGCGTTTGTGTCGCTCTACACCTTCGAAGCGGCTGTCTTTGCACAGTTTCGCGCTGACATCAATCCGTCACTCATTACGCTGCTCAATGTGCTGACAGCCGCCGGCGCAATGATCGTCGTCACGTGGATGAGCCTGCACATCATCGTGCGCGCGTCGCGTGCGCTTAACGGCAAAGAAGACCTTTACATCGTGATC
>CACXDP010000444.1 GCA_902766445.1 uncultured Coriobacteriaceae bacterium | reverse complement strand
GCGTAGAGCACCGTCAGCTCCGGGGAGTCCGGGTCGTAGAGGTCCGAGACCGCGCCCACGAACTCCCTCGGGCGGTCGAGCACGCCCATCCCCAGTGCGTCGAGGGCCTCTTTCACCGCACGGGCGAAGCCCGAGTTCGCATTTGCCATGAGAATTCCCCTTCTTCCAACGAGTCACGCGCCGCATCGTAGCACGGTGGCCTGGGTGCCCGTCGAAGTCGTTTCCGGCATGATCGCCGTCGGACGCGAGAGACGCTAGGCTATAATGGACGCCACGGATTACGAGCGAGAAAGACATGCCATGGGACGAAAGCTGCCGACGGGCATCCAAAGCTTCGAGAAGCTGCGCAAGGACGGTTACGCATACGTGGACAAGACCTCCTTGGTGTATGACCTCGCCCAGACTTCGCTGCCCTACTTCCTGAGTCGGCCGCGCCGCTTCGGCAAGAGCCTGCTCGTCTCCACCCTGCGCACGTACTTCGAGGGCAGGGGCGACCTCTTTGAGGGGCTGGCCATAGAGCGACTTGAGGAAGAGGGTGCCATCAAGGAAGGCAGAATCTCCTGGCAGTCAAGGCCCGTCTTTCACCTGAGTTTCAACTCCGGGGACTACACGCGCGTGGGGGCACTGGAAGCGAAGCTCGAGTCGTTGCTGACGCAGCTGGAGGCCTCCTGGGGCACGACCGCCGGCGCCATTGCTCCCGGCGACCGATTTCTGTCGCTTCTGAAGCTCGCCCACGAGAAGTCCGGGCATCGCGTCGCGGTACTGGTGGACGAGTACGACAAGCCTCTGCTCGAGGCCGTCCGGGACGCCGCGCTCGAGGAGGGCAACCGCGCTACGCTCAAGGGGTTCTACGGCGCCCTCAAAGATGCCGACGAGCACCTGCGGTTCGTCCTCATTACGGGCGTCACCAAGTTCAGCAAGGTGTCAATCTTCAGCGACCTCAACCAACTGAGGGACATCTCCATGAGCGAGGCCTACGCGGAGGTGTGCGGCATCACGGAGACGGAATTGCTCGCGGAATTCGGCCCAGAGCTCGACGCCCTCGCCACAAAGCAGGAACTCTCGCGCGAGGAAGCCCTCGAGGCGCTGCGGGCCCAGTACGACGGCTATCTCTTTCACCCATCGGGTCCCGGGGTGTACAACCCCTACAGCCTGCTCTGCGCCCTCGCCGAACGCGAGCTCGACTCGTACTGGTTTGAGACCGGCACGCCCACCTTTCTCGTCGAGCGTATGCGGGATGTCGGTCTCGAGCCACACAGGCTTACCGATGGTAGCGTGTACGCCACGGGCAGACGCCTCTCGGACTATCGCGCGGACGACCCGGACCCCATACCGCTGCTCTTCCAGACGGGATATCTCACCATCAGCGCCTACGACCGTCGAAGTCGGCGCTACACCCTAACCGTACCGAACGGGGAGGTTGAGCAGGGCCTTTTGGAGAGCTTGCTGCCCGCCTGGGCACCTGGCTACGGCGAGGCGCGCGGCACGGACGTCTTCACGCTCTGGGATCTCGTCGAGGCCGGCGACACCGACGGCATCCGCCGCGTGATCGAAGCACTCTTTGCGTCCATTCCCTACACGAGGGCGGACGATCCCTTCGAGAACTACTTTCAGGCGGTGATCTGGCTCGTCTTCGCGCTGCTCGGTCACTACGTGAGCTGCGAGGTCCACCAAGCCAGAGGGCGAGTGGACGTGGTCGTGGAGGCATGCGCCCACGTGTACGTGCTCGAGTTCAAGCGCGACGGTACCGCCACCGAGGCCTTAGCCCAGATAGAGAGAAAGGGCTACGCCGCAATCTTTGCCGCCGATTCGCGCAAGCTGCACCTCGTCGGCTGCGCCTTTGACTCAAAGACCCGCCGTATGTCCGGATGGGAGGAGCGCTAGCCGGGGTCGGGGCGGACGACCACGTCGACCGTGAGCGAACACAGCTTGGGTGCCTCCGCGCCTTGTGGGGTTACAATATCACCAACACGGCGCGAGCAACACCTCGCGAGAAGCCCGACCGACAGAGAGCGGTGATCGACCATGACGCAGAAGGAACTCAACAAGGACGCCCTGATTCGCTACATGGACTTCCAGGGCTGGCACTACGAGTGCGTCGCCGATGACGAGACGCGCTACATCGCGAAGCTCGGCATGAACATCGGTGGGCGTCTGAGCAGCATCCGGCTCTTCACGGAGGCGAACGCGCACACCATCCAGAGCGTGGGCGTGTGCCCCATCAACGCCGACGAAGCCAGCCGCCCGATGGTGGCAGAGTACATCACGCGCGCCAACTACGGCCTCATGGTCGGCAAGTTCGAGATGGACTACAGCGACGGCGAGGTCCGCTTCCAGTCCTGCCAGAGCTGCACGCAGGGCGTCCCCCATCAGAAGGACATCGAGCGCATCGTTGACATGCCCATCGTGATGTTTCACAAGTACGGCGACGGCCTCGTGAAGTCCCTTTTGGGCCTCGGCAACCCTGAGGCGGACATCAGGGAGATCGAGGGCTAGGAAACTATCGCCCGCGAATGGGGATACTTATTCCTATATTTCCGGCTCAGTCCCAAAACCTGTGGGCGAAACCATATGCTTCCGGCATTCTCAGCCCACTGGCTAGGGCTGGCGCCCGCGTGGCGGCATTCCCCGGATTTTGCGTTGGCGTGGCCGGGCTTCGCCGAATCGACGTTGGCGTGGCTGTTCTCTCCCGCTTTGACGTTGGTGTGGGGACGTTCCCCCACTTTGACGTTGGTGTGGCAAGAACCGCCACACCAACGTCAATCAGAGGGTAAAAACCCACGCCAGGGTTCAGCGCTTTATCGCGCAGGTCGGGCGCGCCTGACCTGGAACGCAAAACCGGGGGAATCCCGGCACGCGAACGTCGATTCCAAGGAACGCGACACGTGAGAGCCAATCACGACGGCAGTCCGGGAACGACAGAAGCACGGCCCCACCCACGGGTTTTTGGATTGACCTTTTTTGCGGAACTGTATGACCTGTGTCAGGCAGATGTCTTGCCGGCCTTGCGCAACACGGCAGCAGCGCTGGCGATCTGTTCCTCCTTGGGACGCCCCGCCAATCGCAGCTTGTGGGCATATGCCAAGGCCTCGCCAAATGCAGAATTGGGGGCAAAACCCGCCTCGATGAGGTCGCGTCCTGTCGCGTAGGGCTGCGCCATGCGACGGCGATACTCCGCAAGCATCTGTTGCAGAGCCTCTTCAACAGGCGCGTAGTCCTCGGGCCGCGTGAGGCCGTCCGCGGAGACACGTCCCTCGTGGTCTGCCCTCGCGAGAAGGAGCAGGTCCTCAGGGCAATTCGAGACGTCAAAGAGGCGCATGTACTTCTTTGTGTGCGATCCATTCGTAACGAATAGGTTCGGGCGCATGTGGAGTTCCACCATGTTTGCCACATAGGAGGCGAGCCGTCGGTCGCGCGTCATGCGACCTAAGAACCGCCTCGCCAGCGGAACGCCCTCTATCTCGTGCCCGTAAGCATGGATGACGTCGTTGACTTCCTGCTTTGCCGTAGCCTTGCCGAAGTCGTGGCACAGGGCCGCCAACATGAACCCGAGCGGGTTAGTCGCTCGCTCCCTCATGCAAGCCGCTCGATCGACCACCTGCATGGTATGGGTCCACACGTCGCCCTCGGGATGGTATGCCTGGTTCTGCGGCACGCCGATGAGCGCCTCCACCTCAACGAACCACACCCCAAGCTGGCCCATGCGTCGCAGCTCCTCAAAGAAGACCGACGAGCGCTCCGACTTGAGCAGCGCCTTCTCAAGCTCTCCAAAGATGCGCTCCCCCGCAAGCCCGGAGAGATCCAACGTCGCGCAGAGATCCCGCGTCTCGGATGACACCTCGAAGCCGAAGCGCGCGGCAAACTGCGCGGCTCGAAGAACGCGCAAATGGTCCTCCACGAAGGTCGAAGAATCGACGTGACGGATGCGTCCCCGCGCAAGGTCTTCCCTACCACCGAAGAAGTCCAGCACCTCGCCAGTGAGCACGTCTTCCATGAGGGCGTTAATGGTGAAGTCCCGACGACGAGCTGCCTGCTCCGGCCCCACAAAGGGGTCGATGCCCGCCTCGAAGTCGCGGCGCCCATCGCCGACCGCCCGCTCGGTACGCGGCATGGCGATGTCCAAGTCGTAGTGGCGAAGGCCCATGATGCCGAAGCTCTCGCCCATGGCGAGCCGCTCGCCCAGCTCGTCCAGAACCTTTTCCAGCGCCCGCACGCTGATGCCGTGGACCTCCACGTCCACGTCTTTGTTGTCTCTGCCAAGCAAGCGATCGCGCACAAAGCCGCCCACATAATAGGTGCGTCCCCCCTCAGCTGCCACGGCACGTGCCACGCGCTGCGCCATCTCCACGTTTTTGTCCGCCATGCCAACCTCCTTGCAGCATCGAGGAGATGTCTCGCACCCGGTTTCGTGATGCCCGCAACGTACGTCGAGCTTGCCGTCCGTCCTGGCGCGGCGCGCTCGGCGCAGTGCTCACGACCCGGCGCAGTACGCCTCAACAGCCTTTGCCGCGAACTCGCCGGCACCGGGCCCAGCCGCAGCGTCAATGTTGCGCGTGAACTCCCCACCCGCACCGTAGGCCTTGCCCAGCTGCGCAAAAATCTCATTGGTGCAAGTATAGAGGTTCTGCGTGATGAATGCCTGGATAGCCGCAGCCTGGGCCTGGGCCTCTTCGCACGCCGGATCCATGCCCTCGGCCGCCATCCGCCCGAACGGCACGAACAGCGCCATCATCTGCTCACCCATGGCCGCCTCCTCACCCTTGGAACGACCCGCCCACTTCTGCTCGTATTCTGCCCACTGCGGGGTCTTCCCCCACGAAGCCTTGGCGGCTGCCGCGTACTCGTCCACCTTGCTCGTATCGAACGCCTCGAAGTCCAACGTCCCCACTCCCTTCATTCTCATGGCCTTCGCCTGGTCAATGAGCTTGTCCAGTCGCTCCCGCTTGAGCTCGAGCAGCCCTATCTGCTGCTCGAGCGCCTTGTCTTGGTCATAATCAGGGCTGTCCAAGATGCGCCGAATCTCTGCAAGCGGAAACTCCAGCTCCCGGAAAAGCAGAATTTGCTGCAACCGCGCCAAATCGGTGTCGTCATAGAGCCGATAGCCCGACGCACTTCGTCCGCTCGGCTTCAAGAGACCAATCGCATCGTAGTGATGCAGCGTCCGCACGCTCACTCCAGCAAGTTCGCTGACCTCATGCACCGTCCGCACCCATGACCTCCCTTCTTCTCTGCCCGACGGACAGTGTAGACCATGACGTAACGTGAGGGTCAAGGGACATTTCGCGACAAGCTTGTACTGGGGTATACTTAGGCCATGTTACGTCGAACACGCACATACCATCCCCCCAAGGCGCTAGTCCTCGTGCTCGCGCTCCTTGTGCTCGTCAGTCTTGTCCGTTGCTCGGACTCCACAGAGGACGTGCCAACTCCCGCCCCCGTGGCAGAGACGCAAGTCGAGACTGGGCCCTACTTCGATGGAGATGCCTTCTCGATGAGCGGCGGTCGCTATCGCTACGATGACGGCACCACCGTCGCCGAAAAGACGGGCATCGACGTATCGGACCACCAAGGCCCCATCGACTGGGCCGCCGTTGCATCTGACGGGATCGGCTTCGCCTTTCTTCGCGCGGGCTACCGGGGCAACACCGAGGGTGGGCTCTTCGCCGACGAACTCTTTGCCACAAACCTCGCGGAGGCGCGGGCGGCGGGCCTCGAGTGCGGAGCGTACTTCTACTCGCAGGCAACCTCCGCGCAGGAGGCCGAAGAAGAAGCAGCCTTTGTACTGGAACTGCTTGCCGGGACCCCGCTCGAATACCCCGTGGCGTTCGACTACGAAATCACACCCAACACGCGCATCTCCAACGTTAGCAAGCAGACTGCCTCCGAGATAGTGACGGCATTCTGCGCGGCAATCGAGGCGGGCGGCTACGTGCCCATGGTCTATGGCAATACCTTCGACCTCGCGAAATTCAATTCCGACGCCCTGAGCGGCCGCGCCATCTGGTGCGCCGAATACGACGACGGACCCTCCTACGAGCGCAAGCCAAGCATATGGCAGTACACGAACGAAGGCCACGTCAACGGCATCGGCGGACTCGTGGACCTCAACTTGGATTTGAGCTCGGTCGCGGAGTAGCGCCAGCGGACGCGAACAAAGGCCCCGACAAGCGTTCACACACTTGCCGGGACCCTCTGTTTGCGTTGCCACGAAGGCAGATCGGCGATCGACCGTCCGCTACTTGACAGTAACCTTGCAGACAACGGTCTTTGAACAGGACTTCCACCTATAGTTGCCAGCAGCAGCGACCTTAATCTTGACGGTGTAGGTACCCTTAGGCGTGCCCTTCTTGATAGTGACATTGCCAGTCGTCTTGTTGACGGTGAAGTAGTTCGAGTTGCCTACCCTCGTGTAGGTCTTCGTCCCTATGGAACCGGAAATGGTCAGGGGCTTGGTGACAGTGACAGACTTCGTCTTGAGAGTCGCGTAAGATGCCGTGCGCGTGACCGCCGTGACAACCATGGACTGCGTGCCCTTCGTCACGGTGACGGTGACTGTCTTGGTGGCCTTGAGGTAGTTGGCGGTCTCTGCGGCGGTAATCGTCATCTTCACCGTACCGGGCTTGACCGGCGTGACGACACCTGAAGAGCTGACTTTTGCGATGGCCGTGTTTGAGCTCTTGTACGTGAGATTGCCGTTGCCCTTCGTGCGCTTCGCGCCGAGGCTGACGGTCTTTCCAAAGGCAACGGACTTGTTCGAGGCAGAGATGGTCTGCCTGCATTTCGCCGCCGTGATGGTGACGGTCCGCGTCGCCTTCTTCC
Source organism: uncultured Coriobacteriaceae bacterium (assembly GCA_902766445.1). GTDB lineage: Bacteria > Actinomycetota > Coriobacteriia > Coriobacteriales > Atopobiaceae > RUG440. The sequence goes on along the minus strand of CACXDP010000444.1, from coordinate 1,259 downwards.
AGTTGGCGGTTTCGGCAGCGGTGATGGTAACCTTGGCCGTTCCGGCGCCCTTCAGCGTAACCACACCCGATTTGTTCACGGACACCACGCCCGTGTCAGAACTCTTGAACGTAAGGCTGCCGTCACCTTTGGAAGCCGCTGCATCGAGCGAGAACGCAGCGTCACGGTAGGTCTTTTTGTAGCTCGTGGCACCGACCGAAATCGATTGCGTGCCCTTCGTCACGGTGACGGTGACGGTCTTTGTGGCTCTGGCATAGACGTCGGTCGCGGCGGCAGTGATGGTGACCTCGGTCGTGCCAACCTTGACGGGAGTCACAACACCCGTGGAGCTGACCTTCGCAACCGATGTGTCGGAGGACTTGTACGTGAGAGTGCCATCACCCTCGGTGAGCGTCGCGTCGAGATTGACGGTCGTGCCCATGGCAACGGACTTGTCGTTGACAGTGATGTCCCTCTGCCGTAGCGTCGGTTCAACTGGCGAGACAATCTGGAACGTTGTCGTTGCCGTGCCGGTGAAGTTGCCCATACCTGTGACGGTCACCGTCGCCGTTCCTGGATCGACGTTGTTCGCGTATTTGAGCGTGTAGTCCGAGCCCAAGGTCATCGGGCGCCCGTTGAACGTGAGCGCAAGCTCCGGCTTGAGCGCCGAGCCGGTCCGATTCTGAGACGGTATCTCAGCGATGGATGCGGCGGATACCTCAGCGGGAAGAATTCGGAAGGAGGTTTTCTTTGTGCCGGTATAAGCACCCTTCCCCTCGAAAGTGACCTCGTAGGTTCCCGCGTCAACCATATCCGCACTTGCATGCCAGTCGTAGTCAACGCCAGACTCCAGGGCTTCGCCATCCAAGGTCAGCGACAGCTGCCCTAGCACCACCGGAGATCCACTGTAGGTGACATCCGAGAGCCCCTCGACGTTGGCGCCTTCGATGCTCGTCTTCACGCCATCGTCAGAGAGTTCCGTCTCGTTGCCCGTACCGGGTCCGCCACTAGGTGTCAGACCATCATCAAATGAAATCTCCGGCAGTACTATATCTCCCCTACCCGAATCGGCGATTGCCGCCGTCGGCAGAGCCCCCCATGCAAGCGTCGCCGAAAGCAACGCCGCCACAATACGACGTGCTGTCATTGTCTGGTCCTCTCTCGCTACCTACTTCACCTGCCATTTCATTCATTTCTACCTATATCTTACTGGCCGGGCTCCGACATCAAAGAAAGCGCACATGGTGTGAGTGACACCAGAATCGTCCTGCGCACATCCT
>CACXDP010000443.1 GCA_902766445.1 uncultured Coriobacteriaceae bacterium | reverse complement strand
CCAGATCAAATGCCCCACCGTGTATGTGAAGGCTTCGACGAACTACGGGGACGACGGCGTGCTTTATGCAGCCACAACCGATGAGGATGCGGCGCGTATCCAGGAAACCATCCCGAACTGCATAACCACCGAGCTCAAATCGGGCCACGACATTCATGTCGAACGCCCGGATGTCTTCGTGAAGGCAATCGACCAGGCGGCGTCTTCCAAGTAGGGGCGGGGATAGCTGAATTGGCGCTGACGCGGGAGAGGCCACAAGTTCAAATCTTGTGGCGCCCACCAGACAGGAGGTGTGCATAGAGTATGCTTGACGTCAGTTGTCCACCCTATGCTACGCGCGGGTCGCGGGGTAGAAGGCGCGCGTGATGGACGATGCGTCGTCGGCTGACCGCATCCTCAGGACGCACGGCCCGGCGGTAGGGGAGCTGGGCGGTGGTGTGATTCTCTACGATGACAACGCGTGGCGGGGCATGCGCGAGGAGTTCTTCCAAAACTCCGACATCGCGCTCGGACTCCCGTCCACGGGCAAATCCGCGCTTGGGGCCTCCTCCGCCATTGGCCGTGTGTGGGGAACGGGCATCGACCCGGAAGACCCCGGATTCGGGGACATGACAGGCTGGAGGGGTTAGAACCTTCTCGGACGCATCTTCATGCGCGTGCGTACGGGCCTGAGGCTGTGCATACCCGACGGTCCCACGCGATTCCGATTAGGCACAACTCAGGACGACATCGAGAGCGTGCTCCGATCGTCTGCCGGTGTCATGTCGCTTCTATGGAAGCAAGTATCCGGCGCGGTCAAAGCGTGGACGCTTCCAAGAAAGCAGCTTCCGCCGATGGAGTGTTACGAATTTTCGATTCGTGTTCCCATGGCGGACCTATAAGGTTACTATTCAACAAGACGTAATACCTGTCGAAAGGAGACGAAATGGCTTGCTTCTTGGTAAGCGGCGGCGAGGCGATCGTCGTCACGGCGGTAAGGGCTGCCGTCAAGAAGAGCGAGATTGCTAAGGGCGTCGTCGACGCCGAGGGTAACCAGCTCACCGACCCGTCCAAGGACGGCATCTGCTGGACCCGCAAGCTCGGTTGGCTTATGAATATGCTCTGGGGTGGGGTTATTCTGCTGGCCATCGAGCACATGTGGCACGGAGAGGTCGTGCCCTTCCCGCCGTTCCTCACGGCGATGAACGACCCCACCGAGGTCCCGGTGATGCTTGGCGAGATGGGCACGGTGGGCGTCGGAATGGCGGTTCTCGTCACCGTCACCTGGTTCGTCGTGACGCTCGTTGCCGATGCGGCCGTCAAGCGCCAGCCGGCGACCGCGGTGGAAGGAGCATAAGGACCATGACGCTCGTTATCACGCTCTGCGCCGCCGCAATCGCGACGATTGTCTGGTACGCCACGGCGCCGGACAGCAAGCTGCACTTGGGCGTTTTGGCCCTCATGTACTGGGGCGCATCGCTCATGTGGACGGTCGACGGCATCAACGGTCTCATCGAGGGTGAGGGCTTCATCGAGATCACCGACACTGCCGCGATGTTCGACGACGCGGTCTTGGGCCTGCTCGTCGTGATTGTCGGCCTTGCTGTTTGGGCCATCTACCTGGTAGCTAAGGACCCCAAGCGCGTTCTGCGCAAGTCGCTCGCGCGCGGGTAACCAATCCCATTCGAGAGCGCCGGCCCTGTAGGCAGGATGGATGTGGACTTCCACCTTGTCTATGGGGCCGTTTTCTCGTTCGGTTGACGGTGATGTATCCGGGCGTGCTTGCCGCGTCGATGCGGGAGTACGTGGATGCTACATTGGAGCTCACGCGTTCGGTGAACAAGTTCTCGCTTCAGTTTGAGCTAGGCTGGAAGTTGCTGTCGCGGACGTCGTTTCCGGGAAACGCGCGCCACGCCGACGTCGATTGGGGGAGGCCGGCTGTGACAACTATCTGCTCACGCATTGGACGAGTGGTTGTTTGACTGCGGGGTGACGAACACGTTTTCCTGCTCTCAAACCCGAGTATGAATGGTATAAATACGTTGGCGGCTCGTAAGGGCTGTCTCCAAGCGCCGGGTGCTGTCCTCCGGCAACTTTTGTTTTAGGGGCTTTGTCGGTGCGCGAGATATCCGTTTTCGCTGATGAGAGCGGCGGCAAGACCGAAAACCCTGTTGTTTCTTGCTGAAGCTCGTCTTTCGGTCGGGACAGATCAGGCATGGCCCTTCTCGTGTCTTCCGCGTATCACACCAGATGCGCCATATTCGGACCGCGGGACCTTCTCTATCGACATCTGGTGTGCCGTGACGCGCTACGGTCCCGGAACTGACCGTCTCGCCACTCTGGATGTGGATGAGGTCGCGGTCCTGAGTCATGTGTCAGAAGACGCGCGTAGTAGGTGATGTCATCAATCGATCTGCATGGGGCGGCCTCGCCACCCACGGCCTCGGCGGGGGAGAGCGGCGCAGGGCCGTGGGTGATGAGGCATGGATTACGAGTGGTGGGCGGCGTGAGTTGCGGAGGGATTATTCGGGTGCTATAGTACCCCTCGTTGCAAGGGGCGGCCGCAACGCGCAGGTAAACCACCTCTACCTTCGAGCCGGGGGGCGCTTGGCTCAGGCGGAGAGCGCTTGCCTGACACGGAAGAGGCCACAAGCCCAAATCTTGTGGCGCCCACCAGACGCGAGTCGCGCGAACTGATCCATCTCGGTTCGCGCTTTACCACAGGGAGGTTGTTCGTGGCGGCAGGAAAGGCGGTTCTGAGCAGTTGCGGCGACATGACCTCCTTTACCTTTGGTCCCCACACGATACGCTTCAGGACCTCTCGCCACCTTCGCAAGTATACGAGGGTGAAGGAGTGGGACCGCGGCTACATTGTCGTCGACGCCGTCTACGACACGTTGGGGGAGGTCGAGGAATACATCGACCTCGTCCCCGTGCTCGAGGACCTGTACTTCGACGCGGACGAGTTTCTTTCCCCCATTCAGGAGGTGTGCATAGAGTATGCTTGACGTCAGGCCAATTGCCGAGGCTGCGGATATGGACTACAGGGAAATGTATCGTACGTGGTCGCAGGTCAGCGATAAGGGGTTCTACCGCGGTGAATGAATTTGCACAAGGTAATGTGTGCTCCACCACAAACATGATGCAGGTCAGGCATAGTGTCTGACCTGTCTTTGGTTAGAGGGTTTGAGTCTTGGTACCGAGTGGCGCACGGCGTAGTGTCTGTGGCCAACAAGACGACACCCGAGGAGACAGGACGCACCGTGCCCGATGCCAGGTGCTCGGTAGGGATGTGGCTACCCTCTGGGAGCTTTCCATGACGCTGCCAATCCGGGTGACGCGGCGGACGATGCAAGCGCCATGGTCGCCGTGAGGACGATGTCTCTGCTTGCGCGTCTCGTCTGAGATTTGCCGATGGGTTCTGTCAGCGTCGACGGTCCAAACCAATCGCTCACACTGCCTTGAACGGTGTGAGCGATTGGTTTGGACTGACCTTTGAGGAGTGAAATATGGTGTACCGGCACGAAGACATGATCGACGGATGCGGCTCCGCGTACGGCGTCAGGCGGGCGGTGACCATTACAAGGAGCTCGTCGGATCATACCGCAGGGTGGCGGGAGAGCTGGACATGCGTGAGGTGGAAGACTGCATGGCCCTGTACAGCAGGGCCGACAGCCTGTTCGACATGATGCAGAGGGAGGTGCTGTAGCAGATCTCGGGGGACAGAGGGCGGGGCGGCCGCGCCATGTGCGTGCTGGTCTACGACGCCGACGACATGCGCGAGAACGGTCCGCAGGACACGCGGGTGCGCCTCGCGCGCGTCCTTAACGACCGACGCTTCCGCCGCAACCTGTCCAGCGCGCGCAACAACTGGCTCGGCGTCAACGTGGAGAAGGTCGTGTCGGGAATACTGCGACACTTCGGGTAGCCGGCTGGTGCTCGCATCCGCTGCCGGGATTGGCTGATGCGCTATGCGAGAAAAGCGCGTGCATCTTGGTGCAGTTCTCGAGCTGTGACGGGATTCTGGCGCGATAGTCCTTGCGACCGTGAGAGACATTATATTTGATTACGGCTCAGCGTGCCTGTTCACGGCTGTCGCGGTTCCGCCGCTTTTGCGTTGCCGTGGCACGAGGCGCCACGGCAACGCGGATTCGAGGGAAAAATGCCACGCCGCATCCTAGACTGCAGCTCTTCTTCCCGGCATCTTGTTCTCGAGTAAGCGAACGCCGTGTACTGAATGGGAAACGTGCGGATGCTGCGATCCTGGGCAATGGGACAGGGTGCGCGTGGTTACCCACACGTGCGTTGCGCTCGTGCGGTATCGATGATAGAATACAACGTATTCAGATTTGTTCGAGCGGAGGCCTGCAATGTCCACCATGACCATGCGTGTCGACGATGTCGATGCTGCTATCGTGCGCAAGTACGCAGAGTTCGAGGGCAAGACCATCTCAGACTTCATCCGCGATGCCGTGTTCGAGAAGATCGAGGACCAGGAAGACTTGGCAACCTTGAGAGCCGCGATCGCCGAGGACGACGGTGCCCGCTACAGCCACGAGCAGGTCCTTGCCGAGTTGGGATTCTAGATGGCGTTCCGGGTGGAGTACAGCAAGGCCGCGTTGAGACAATTGAAGAAGATGGACCGTTTCGACGCTCGGCTCATCACCTCCTGGATAGGCAAGAACCTGGAGGGCTGCGAGGACCCTCGCGCATATGGCAAGGGGCTGACGGCAAATCGTTCCGGCGAATGGCGTTATAGGGTGGGCAATTACCGCATCCTCTGCAACACACAGGATGAGGTCCTCGTAATCGAGGTGTTTGCGGTTGGGCACAGAAGCCCTGTGTAGGTAAGACGTTCTTTGCGGCTGCTCTGCTTACGCTAGCTGAACGGATGTCGGCGACTGACGCGGATGTGGCCACAGGTTCAAACCTTGCAGCCGAAGCTGTGGATATGAACTACGTGTGAAGGCCCAGGCATGAATCCTCCCCGAAGAATGCCGTCGCAGTTGCGTCGCGTCGCATTCCGAAAGCTTCAGATGATCGACGCTGCCGCCGACTCGGGGGACCTGGGGATCCCACCCGGCGATCGCCCCGAGAAGCTGCAACCAACAGCTACATATCCACACCAGGCGAGATTCTGCTCGAGGAGTTCCTGATACCGATGGGCATCTCCCAGTACCGTCTCGCGTAGGCCGTCCATAAGCCCAGCCTGCGGTTTCCGACATCGTCAATGGCGACGGGCTATCAGCACCGAGATGGCTCTGCTTTTGAGCAGGGCACTTGGCACAACCCCGGAGCTCTGGCTCAACGTGGAGAAGGCCTACCAGCTGAAAACGTTCAACGAGGAGTCTCTCCCGCAGGTGCTGGCGCTAGCCTAGCGAAACGCCAGTGAAGAATAGGCTGCCAAAAGGGCATTTCCACCATCGACCACCTACGCACAGAGGAGGGCAAGTCCTATGTCAGGGTGTCCTTCTCTGGTGACATCGAGTCCTCCGGTGCGGGCATACGCAAGATTCGCGAGCTCTGTGACGAGGCGGGTGTGAGGGTCACCTACGAGCAGGTCTCCTTTGGAACCAAGCTCACCTTCCACCGCAACGCTCCCTTTGCCGCGCATGACGTGCCGTGAGGTTCGGGAAAAGTGCGGGAAACGTCCGGGAGTGCGGGAAAGGTTCGCGATACTTCGCAAAAGTTCGCAAGAGTTCGCGATACTCTGGGGAGGAACGCATAGGTCAGCTCTCGGAGGTAGAGCTGACGGTTGTCGAACTCGTGATTGGCAGCGATAGCGATTTCACGACGCCGGAGATTGCCGAGGCGACTGGACTTACGAGACGTGGTGCCAACAGTACAGGCGCTGAGCTGAGTCGTGCGAGGGTGCAAGACAACGTTGCTGAGGTCGAACAGTCCGAGCGTGGCCTCGTCTACGTCGCCATGACACGCGCCAAACGCACCACCACAATCACGACCCTTAACGTCGGGGAAAGGCATGCGCGCATAAGCCGTCCCTCGTTGGCGTGCCGCGGAGGCGCGGACGCTCAAGCCGTGGAAAGAAGCGATTCGTCCGGCTCTGTAGGCGTTCCTCGGAATCGACGTTCGTGTGGGT
>CACXDP010000442.1 GCA_902766445.1 uncultured Coriobacteriaceae bacterium | reverse complement strand
CTTCGCCACGGCCGTCGGTTCGCTCGAGCGCGTCATGTCGCCCGAGTTCAAGCAGGCGGGTTCCAAGGTCGTGCTCGTCGCGCCTCGATACCAGGATGACGGCATCACGCCCGAGCCCGCGTCGATGCTCGCCGCGCTCGACTTCGTGGAGAAGACCATCGGCTACGAAGACGCGCTAGCCGTCTCGACGGCAGGGTATGGCTGCCTGGCCGAGGCCGTCTTTAAGATGTGCGTGGGCAACCAGCTCGGTGCGAACCTCTGGGGCCTCGACGCAGAGCGTCTCTTTGCGCCGGCGTACGGCAGCTTCCTCGTAGAGATGAGCGACTGCACCTACGTACCGCGCGAGGTCGCCGGCTGCGAGGTGCGTCATGTCGGCACCGTCACCGAGGAATACGAGCTCACGGTTGCGGGCGAGACTATCGACCTCACGGCTGAGCAAGAGGCTTGGGAGAACCGCCTCGAGCCCGTCTTTGCCTATCGCGGCGCGGGCGACACGGTGACGCAGGTCTCGTGGTGCTCGACCGAGCCCCGCCCACGCAAGGCGCCCAAGCTCGGCCTTTCCAAGCCCCGCGTCGTGATTCCCGTCTTTCCCGGCACGAACTGCGAGTACGACACGGCTCGCGCGTTCCGGCGTGCCGGAGCCGAGGCAACGACGCTCGTTATCAACAACCTCTCGGCCGCGTCGGTGGCAGAGAGCTGCGCCGAGCTCGTTCGTCGCATAGACGAGTCGCAGATTCTCATGCTGCCTGGCGGATTCTCGGGCGGAGACGAGCCTGACGGGTCGGCCAAATTCATCACGGCCTTCTTCCGCGCACCGCAGGTCACCGAGGCCGTCCGCAGATTGCTCAACGAGCGCGACGGTCTGATTCTGGGCATCTGCAACGGCTTCCAGGCACTCGTGAAGCTCGGCCTCGTGCCATACGGCGACATCGTACCCATGACGGACGAGTGTCCCACGCTCACGTTCAACACCCTGGGTCGTCACCAGAGCCGTCTCGTACGCACGCGCGTTGCGAGCGACCTCTCGCCATGGCTCAGCAAGTGCGAAGTCGGTGACATGCACAACATCGCGATCAGCCACGGAGAGGGACGTTTCGTGGCGAGCGACGAGCTTCTGGCGCAGCTCGTGGCGAGTGGGCAGATCGCGACGCAGTACGTGGACGAAACGGGCACGCCGTCGATGGACCTCGCCGTGAATCCGAACGGTTCGGCGCTTGCCATCGAGGGCATTACCAGTCCCGACGGACGCGTCCTCGGCAAGATGGGCCACAGCGAGCGCGCCGCGCGAGGGCTGTACCAGAACGTTCCCGGCAATGCGTTCCAGCCGCTCTTTGAGGGGGGCGTGGCCTACTTCGCGTAAGGCATTACAGGCACCACACCCCGGCCCGCAGCGGACTCTTGTGCAACAGAGCCTGCTGCGGGCTTCGGCTTGCGGGCCAGGCGCGGCGAAGTGCGGACTCCGCGCCGCAAGCCCAAGGCCGCAGGGTCAGCGCGTAGGGCGGCCCGTCTGCCGCTTGTGCGGGCGATGATTGCGTTTGCGCTTCGAAGCGTTTCCGAGCATTCTTTCTTTCTGACTCGTTGATGCCGCCTTCCTGTTGCAATTGCGGCAGAGGCACATCGCATTCTCTCTCGTGCGTTCCTTCCGATTGTCGATTCTTCGAAGGGTGGCGCCGTTGAGCGTGAGCCTTCGCCCGCAAATCTTGCACCTGCGTCCCTGCGAATCGAGCGTGCTTTGCTTGATGGCCCTATACGCGACGATGCTGTCTTCCGTCGCCTTATAGAGCTCGCGCATATCGTCGAGGACGTCTTTGCTCGCATGCATGCGGCTGATGCTCTGCTTTGTGGGCAGGGCAGAGTCCTTGTCGAAGTTGCACCATTGGTGCACGACAAAGATGTTGCCCGCGCTCTCGATCAGGCTCTGCGTCCGCTTGCTGGGGACCCACTTGTATATGGCCCTCGGAATGAAGTGGTCGGGGGACCATTTGCTCTCGTCGTTGCTCAACGGCCTTCCGCATATGATGCAGATGCCTTTCGTGCGGGCAAATGCCGCGCGTTGTTTCCCGATAGACGCCTTCATGTTGGCCCATCCTTTGAGCAAATCTTTCATCCATGTCAAAGTATGTCACAATGCAGCATGCATCGCATCGGTATCAGGATGACGCAGTTATGCAACGCGCCGCTCGATGGCATCTGATGCCGCTGGGTTCGTAGGGGCTGCGTTACTAGTCGGCTCGTGCAGGCAACGCAGCTAGATGATGATGCCGTCGCAGTGGTCAATCTCGTGCTGGATGGCCTGGGCCACGTGTCCGCGTCTCTTTGCCGAGTGCGGACGCATCTCGGCGTCCTCGTACTCCACCACGATGTTTCGGTAGCGCGTTGTGGGGCGAACGCCGTCCAAGGAAAGACAACCCTCCTCAGTCTGATACTCCCCCGAGCGCTGGACGATGCGCGGGTTGAGCATGGCGAGGATGCTGCCGTCGTCGTCAACGACGGCGATGATGCGCTTGCGCTGGCCGATCATGTTTGCCGCCATGCCCACGCAGGTCGCCCGATGGGCCTCAAGCGTCTCCACGAGGTCTTGGAGCACAGCGAGGTCGGCCTCGGTCGCCGTCTCGCTCGGCCTAGCCAAGAAGAACCGCTGCCTCATGATCGGACGTATCATCGCTGCCTCCTGACGCGCGTTGGTTGCGAGGACATCATAGCACGGCACGGCCATTGTTTCGGCTCGTTCGCTTTTCGGGCACGGCGCGGGAAGTCGGCTAAGCTGTACGAGCATGATAGAATCCACGCCGAGAGGAGCGAACATGGGTTACAGGACGGCATCGCTCGCGATGCATCGCAGACTGCGGGGAAAGATCGAGGTGGCCGTTCGCGCCGACGTGAGCAGCACCGACGCACTGAGTCTGGCATACACGCCAGGTGTCGCCGAGCCATGCCTCGCCATCCAGCAAGACCCAAGCCAGAGCTTCGAGCTCACCCGGCGCTGGAACACCGTCGCCGTTGTCACCGACGGCACCGCCGTGCTCGGCCTGGGTGACATCGGCCCCGAGGCGGGCATGCCCGTCATGGAGGGCAAGTGCGTGCTCTTCAAGGCGTTCGGCGGCGTGGATGCCGTGCCGCTCTGTGTGCGAAGCCATGACGTGGACGAAATCGTCCGTACGGTGGAGCTGCTCGCCGGAAGCTTTGGCGGCATCAACCTCGAAGACATCAGCGCCCCGCGCTGCTTCGAAATCGAACGACGGCTCAAAGAGCTCTGCGACATTCCCGTCTTTCATGATGACCAGCACGGCACCGCCTCCGTCGTTCTCGCCGGCCTCATCAACGCACTCGAACTGGTCAACAAGGACATTCGTGACGTGCGCATCGTCACTTCTGGTGCAGGCGCGGCTGGCATCGCAATCATCCGGCTGCTCATGGCCATGGGGCTCTCGGATGTCATCATGTGCGATCGTCAAGGGGCCATCTACGAGGGGCGCGCGGGACTGAACCCCGTAAAGGAAGAGATGGCTCGTGTCACCAACCGCGAACGGCGGGCGGGAACGCTGGCCGATGTCGTGCGCGGAGCGGATGTCTTCATCGGCGTGTCGGCGCCGGGCCTACTCACGGGAGAGATGGTGCGGTCCATGGCCAAGGACCCGATTGTCTTTGCCTGCGCGAACCCGACGCCCGAAATCGACCCCGACGAGGCACGCGCTGCCGGCGCGGCGGTCGTCAGCACCGGGCGATCCGACTATCCCAACCAGGTCAACAACGT
>CACXDP010000441.1 GCA_902766445.1 uncultured Coriobacteriaceae bacterium | reverse complement strand
GCGATGAGATCCTCGACGTCGAGATTCTCGGCCGCACCGGCGCTGATCTGCGTGCGGCGGGCATTGCCGAAACGCTCCGCAATCTGACGTAGTTCGTCCTTGATGACTGCGAGCATCTTTTCCTCGTGGTCGAGGAGGTCCTGCAGGTAGGCAATCCGGGCGCGCAGCTCTTCGATCTGTGCCACGAGCTCGTCGCGTGCAAGGGCCGTGAGGCGGCGCAGACGCATCTGGAGAATTGCCTCGCACTGTATCTCGGAGAGGCCGAAGCGGTCCTGCATGCGCTGCTTGGATTCCTTGTCGTCGCGCGAGCTGCGGATGATGTGGACGATCTCATCAATGTTGTCCACCGCGATGAGAAGGCCCTCACGCACGTGCAGGTCCTTCTGCGCCTTGGCGAGGTCGAACTTCGTGCGACGGGTGACAACGTCGACCTGGTGGTCGATGTAGTGGCGCAGCATCTCCATGAGGGTAAGCGTACGCGGCACGCCGTCCACGAGCGCGATGTCGATGACGCCGAAGTTGGCCTGGAGCTGCGTGCGCTTGTAGAGATTGTTGAGCACGACCTGGGGCACGGCGCCCTGCTTGAGGTCGATGACGATGCGCATCCCCTTGCGGTTGGACTCGTCGCGCATGTCGGAGATGCCCTCGATGCGCTTCTCGTTGACCTGCTGGGCAATCTTTTCCTGGAGGGTGCCCTTGTTTACCTGATAGGGTATCTCGGTAACCACGAGGCGCTGACGTCCGCCCTTGCGCTGCTCGACGTGCACCTTTGATCGCACGGTGATCGAGCCACGTCCGGTGGCGTAGGCGTCCTTGATGCCGTCGGTACCCATGATGATGCCACCGGTGGGGAAGTCAGGACCCGGAAGGACCTTCATGATCTCCTCAAGCGTGACATCGGGATTGTCGATAACGAGGCAGACAGCATCCACCACCTCGCGAAGATTGTGCGGCGGTACGTTGGTGGCCATACCGACGGCGATGCCCGACGAGCCGTTGACCAGCAGGTTCGGGAAGCGCGATGGTAGGACGGCGGGCTCGGAGAGGGACTCGTCATAGTTGGGCTGAAGGTCCACGGTCTCCTTGTCGAGGTCGCGCAGCATCTCCATCGCGGCATGCGTGAGGCGGCTCTCCGTGTAGCGCATAGCGGCCGGTGGATCGCCGTCCACCGAGCCGAAGTTACCATGCCCATCCACAAGCGGCAGACGCATCGAGAAGTCCTGCGCCATGCGCACCATGGCGTCGTAGATGGCGGCGTCTCCGTGCGGGTGGTACTTGCCCATGACTTCGCCGACGGTCCATGCGGACTTCTTGTGCGGACGCGTCGGTACGATGTGGGCCTCGTTCATGGCGTAGAGAATGCGGCGATGCACCGGCTTCAGGCCGTCGCGCACGTCGGGCAGTGCGCGTGCAACGATAACCGACATCGAATACTCGAGGAAGGAGGTCTTCATCTCCTGGCTCATCTCGATCGGCTTGAGCGTGCCCCCATGGATGTCGGTAAGGTCGAGCCTCGTGCCTGCCTCGTCGCTGATGGTATGGGAGAGACCCGCGCCTGCAAGACCCAAGGATCCCTGCTCAGGCGGGTAGTCATCCTCCTCGTCGTCGTACACGTCCGAGGGGTCCTCGTCCTCGCGCTCCGGGTCGACCTCCATGTCGTGCATCGCGCGCTCGACGAGGTCGTCCAGATGGTCGCGCCCGTCCGGCCCCCTCAACTCGTCGTCGTTGCGGTTCTCGTCATCGTTTGCCAACTGACTCTCCTATCCAAAACCGCGTCGCGAAGCGACGCACTTTCTTCTTTTCCTCCCCTTTCACGGGTCCCCCCGGTCGAGAAGGCGCCGCCGACCTCACCGTGAGCGACCCCACGAAGGGCGTCTGAAAGCGCAAGGCCTCAGGCGATGCCAAGGCCGTGCGCTTCCTGAAGGTTTGCTACCGTGCGGCCCGGCGGGCTTTGCGCGCCCGCGAGTTCCACGTGAAACGTGGCTGTCTGAGCGGCCGCGCAATGCCCGCCGGGCCGCCCGCAGGCCTATATGTCCAAGAAGCGCACGTCCTTGGCATGCTTCTGGATGAAGTCCTTGCGCTTCTCGACGGTCGTGCCCATGAGGTCGCTCACGGCGAGGTCGGCGGCCAGGGCATCCTCGACCGTGACCCGCAACATGATGCGGTTCTTGGGCTCCATGGTGGTCTCCCAGAGCTGCTCGGGGTCCATCTCACCCAGACCCTTGTAGCGCTGCACGGTGTAGCGAGTGGGATCGTCGTACTTGGCTGCCTCGATGGCCAGCTCCTCGTCGGTAAAGAGGTACTTGCCGTTCTTGCGACCCTTAGGCTTGAGCTGGTAGAGCGGCGGCTGCGCGACGTAGATATAGCCCGCGTCAATCATGGGCTTCATGTAGCGATAGAAGAACGTGAGCAACAGGATGCGGATGTGCGCACCATCCACGTCAGCATCGGTCATGATTACGATCTTGTGGTAGCGGGCCTTTTCGATGTTGAACTCCGGCCCGACTCCCGTGCCAATGGCCGTGATGAGCGAGGTGATGGTGTCCGAGCTGAGCGCTCGATGCTCCTGGACGCGCTCGACGTTCAAGATCTTTCCGCGCAGGGGCAGTACCGCTTGGATGGAGCGGTCGCGGGCCATCTTTGCCGAGCCACCTGCGGAGTCGCCCTCGACGATGAAGAGCTCGGTCATCTCGGGGTCGCGCACAGAGCAGTCGGCGAGCTTACCGGGCAGGCTCGCGCTCTCGAGCAGCCCCTTGCGCCTAGTGGCCTGGCGCGCCTTCTGCGCTGCCATGCGGCCCTTCGCCGCCTGGCTGGCCTTCTTGAAGATCTCCTTGGCTGGGTTCGGATGCTCCTCCAGATACTCGGCAAGGCCCTGAGCCACGACCTTGTTGGTCAGGGTCCGCATGTAGGAGTTGCCGAGCTTTGCCTTGGTCTGGCCCTCGAACTGCGGATCGGGAAGCTTGACGGAGATGACTGCGGTCAGCCCCTCGCGCACGTCGTCACCCGTAAGGTTGGGCTCCTTGTCCTTGAGCAGCTTCTTTGCGCGAGCATAGTCGTTGATCGTCTTTGTCAGCGCCGCGCGGAAGCCCTCCAAGTGCATGCCGCCCTCGTCGGTGTAGATGTCGTTGGCGAAGGAAAGCACCTGGTCAGAGTACCTGGTGTTCCACTGCAGGGCCACCTCTACCTCGCCGCGCTTGTCTGTGGGGGCGTCATCTGCCGAACGCCCCTCTATGTAGATGGGTCTCGCGAGACCGGGAAGAATCGTTTTTTCCTCGTTGAGGAACTTCACGAAGTCAATGATGCCGCCCGCATAGCAGAACTCGTCCGTACGCGGCGAGAGCTCGCGCTCGTCGATGAGGCGAATCTTGAGGTTCTTGTTGAGGAAGGCCGTCTCCTGCAGGTGGTCGTGCAGGGTGTCATAGCTGAATACCGTGGTCTCAAAGATCTCCTCGTCAGGCCAGAACGTGATGGACGTGCCCGTGACCTTCGAGGTGCCGACCTTCTCCATCTTTTGCGTGACCTTGCCGCGACTGAACTCCATGCGATATACGCCGCCATCGCGCTTGACTTCGGCGACGAGCCTTGACGAGAGCGCGTTGACCACGCTGACGCCTACGCCGTGCAGGCCGCCTGAGACCTTATACGCGTCATTGTCGAATTTGCCGCCGGCATGGAGCACCGTGAGGACCACCTCAAG
>CACXDP010000440.1 GCA_902766445.1 uncultured Coriobacteriaceae bacterium | reverse complement strand
GTAGATGCAGCTCACAGAGGCCACCACGATCACGTCGCGCCGGGAGAGCAAGCTGCTCGTCGCCTGATGACGGAGCTTCTCGACCTCCTCGTTGATGGAGGCGTCTTTCTCTATATAGGTGTCGGTCTGAGGTACGTACGCCTCGGGCTGATAGTAGTCGTAGTAGCTCACGAAATACACGACGCAGTTGTTGGGAAAAAGCTCGCGCATCTCGCTCGCCACCTGAGCGGCAAGGGTCTTGTTTGGCTCCATGATGAGGGTAGGACGGTTCACGGCCTCGATCGTCTTTGCCATGGTGAAGGTCTTGCCCGAACCCGTGACTCCCATGAGCGTCTGATAGCGAAGGCCGTCCTCCACACCTTGGGCAAGCTTTGCGATGGCTTGAGGTTGGTCGCCACTCGGCTCGTAGGGAGAGACGACCTCAAGCTTGTCGTCACCATGCTTAAGACCGAAGCGCTTAAGTTCTGCACCGACGCGCTCGCGCGCCTCGACCGTGCCCGCGAGTGGCTCGTACGTGATGTCCGTCAGGTCCATGCCCACTCCCCAATTGCTCATGCCGCATGCGACTCCACGTTCGCTTGGCGAATCAACTGCCAGATAGACGTTAGCAGAGTCGGCATTTCCCACCCAAACTACACACGTATAGCATTCCAACCCCCATCTGCGCCACTCCCCTACGTGCTGTATACTCGCTGTTAATCGGCATATGGTGGGAGGCAGATATGGCAGGCTATGCATTTGGACCGGACGAGACGGTGGTTCTTCGGGCTCAAGACGTCAAGATTGATGGAGACTCGTCATTCTTCTCGTCCACATCTGGTTCCGAACTCATGCTCACGAACCAGAACATTGTGTATCCCCACAAGGGCGTGTTCGGCAAGGTGAAGCGTTACAGCGTATGGCCGCTCTCCAGCATTCGCATCGTTGACGGGACACCGCAGTGCCGACTCGACTCGTCCGAGTTCATGGAGCACAAGCTCGAGGTCTCTTTCCAAGACGAGCTGGTATCCTTCGTCTTTGGGAGCCTAGAGGCAAAGAAGGAAGTCCGCTCGTGGGTCAACCAGATTAGCCTCCTGCTGGTGGGCCACGAGGCATCCGAGGAGAACCTGCGGTCAACAGGGGCGGGCGCCTTTACCGACATCGACTCCGTAGCTGAGACGTTCGGGAGCATCTTTGGATCGTTCGAGAACGCACTCGCGCGCAAGCGAGCAGAAGAGGCGCCCATAGTTGCCCGATACTGTCCGTCATGCAACGCTTCGATAAAGGGCAGGCTTGGCACGACGATAACCTGTCCGTATTGCGATGCCAACGTCACCATATCGGAGTGAGTGTCACGACGATTCCCGCACGGTGCATCTGTCGCGCTAGCACACCCACTTGTCGACAACGGTTAGCTCGGGATAGCCCCAATCCTCCTCAACGTAACGGGCAGTCCGGATGAAGTCGGCCTTTTCGAGCACACGCGCCGATGCGATATTCTCGACCATCGTGCTTGCAGTGGCGATTTCGACGTCAGTCTCAGCGTAGAGGTACCCCACCATCAGGCGCGTTGCCTCGGTGGCGATTCCTTGGCCCCACCAGCTTCTGCGCAAACGACAACCGATGCTCACCTTGTGCAGGCTGTCGCGCAGACCATAATACTCCGCCAGCCCAGCCAACTCACCGGACTCCCCCATGCGTATGGCCAGAACAAGCGATTCCTTGTTCTCGAAAACCTCGCCATAAAGCAGGCGAATCGTCTCATGCACATCTTCGTGCTGCCGCTCAATGAGATACTTCGGCAACCAGCGTTGCACGAGTGGGTCACTCCCCAATTCTCGCAAGGCATCGGCATCTTCGTCGACCACCCTGTCGAGCACGATGCGCTCACCCTTTATGCAGGGAACCTCGTCAAACAGCTTCTTGCCTCCTTGCAAAGGCGACACCTGCACGACGTCCACATCAGATGCGGAATCTACAGGCAAAAGCGTCGCCTGTCGGTAGTCATGTGCGAGCTTCGCGCGTCGCTCAGCTCCATGCGCCCGCGCCCTCTCCTCTCGCTCATCGAAGCTGCGTCGGTCACCAGAGTGTTCCGCAAAGAACTTCTCGCGCTCGTACGCCTCGAACAAACGCCTACGATCACGCCGTTGTCGACTGACCTGATTGAGACTCTCCGCCTCGATAAAAATACGAGTTGCCTGGGAATACTCTTCGACGACCTCGTCCTCGATGCGGTCGATGGCCATGAGCACGCCACCCTCCGCCAAGTCATCGTTGAAGGTCACGTCCAGATTTATGAGTAGATCCTTAGGTCCGAGGTACAGCGAAAGGACGCGTCCACACTTTATGACGTCCGGATCGCTTTCAACGATGGAAACGACTTCTTTGACCTCCTCCAACGTGAGGCCCTCGCCAATGAGGAGACCGCGGGTCTCGCGCAGCAGCACGAGGGCAATGAGCGCCATGATGACGCCGATGACTACGGAAGCCCAAGCGTCTATAACGTAGTTTCCCGTCAGCTGTGATGCGATGTTGCCCACGAGCGCCACGAGCATGCCGCCAACCGCCGCCGTGTCCTCCAGAAAGACGGTGATATTCGTCGGGCTCTTCGACTCGCGGATATATTTCGTGATGCGCATGTCGCCGCGCTCCCTGTTTACCGTGCGCACCGCCACCGAGAGCGAGAATCCCTCGAACACAATGCCTATCACAAGCACCACGTAGTTTACGAGTGGGTTCTCTATGGGATGTCCGCCAGCGAGAACGTTTTGGATACCTTCGTAAATGACAAAGCCGCCTCCAAGCACGAATATGACGAGCGCCACCGCAAGGCTATAGAAATACAGCTCGGAGCCATAGCCAAAGGGATGCTCCACATCGGGCTTGCGCTTCGAGAGCTTGTTGCCCACAAGTAAGAGCGAGTCGTTGATGGCATCTACCATAGAGTGGATGCCCTCCGAAAGCATGGCGGAGGAGCCCGTCAGGTACGCCGCAAAGAATTTCACGATTGACACGATCGCGCCTGCGCCTACGGCAACCACCACGGCGGCATTCTCCCTCAACCTCTCGGTCGCCATGAGGTTCGCGCGTTTCTCACGTTGGCGCCTCGCCCGCGCCTTGGCATCTGTTGTGTCAGCCTCGCCCCCGTTCTCGGGCACAGCATCGGCCATCTTTCACCTTTCCCGCAAGCCGTCTCACGAGCATGCTTCTAGACTACCTGTGCACATCCGCCTTGTGCGATTTGATTCACTCGCGGCTTAGGTCAGCTGACACAATTTGGCAGCGAGCGGTTTGTTTTATTCTCCACGCTCCTGCATGTGATGTCTGCCGACATGCCGTGGAAGAGGTCAGCCTTAGAAGAGCGGTATACTTGTTGCCTTGTTGAGCCACAGTCCCAAGCTTAACATCGACTGCGATATCGCAAGCAAAGGAGGTTCCACATGCAATATGGAATCAGTCGCACAGCCGGGCATTTCGTTCTAGCGTCTTTGCTCACCTTGTCCATGGTTGGCTGCTCAGCCGCACCTGAAAGCCAGTCACCAGAATCCGAGGCATCGACAGTTTCAGAATCCACACCCAGCGATACAGCATCTGCCACAACGGAAGCTGCGAACTCAGAGCCGCCTGGCACAACGACCCAAGGGCAAGGAGCAGCCGTAAACCTCGTACCGATTGGCCAAGGCGCCAACAAAGAGAACTTCGAGCGACTTCTCATGGACCTTGTCAACGCCTACGAGATGCCCTCAGCAGAATCAACGCAAGCCCTCGAAGCCGACCTCTCGGCAATCCAAGCAACCAGTGCGGAAGACTTCGCGGTTGCTCAGTCCATCGTATCCAACTGGAACTCGGTATTCGCAAACCCCAACTACCCGCTCTGCATGTATGAAGGCGGCGAGCAGGCGAACGAACTCATGCAAACGGGCCTACAGGACTCGAGTAGCCACGCCTTCGTGGTGCTCGGGTACGAACTCGTGGATGGTGAGATGACCGAAGAGCTCCAGAGCCGGTGCGATGCCGCCGCAGCCGCGGCAAGGTCATTTCCCAGCACCATCATCGTGTGCTCCGGCGGTGCGACGGGCATGAACAACCCCGAGGGCCACACCGAGGCAGGCATGATGAGGGATTATCTCGTCCAGACGTGTGGTATCGACGCAACGCGCATCCACATAGACGAAACCGCCCAAGACACGGCACAAAACGCAACGAATACGCTCCAAATCCTACGCGACAACGGGATACAGACAATCACTGTCGTCACCTCGGCGTATCACCAGGGTTGGGTGCAGGCGGTCCTCAACGCCGCAGCTGCTCTGAGCATGCGTGACTACGGCATCCCCGTTTCCATAACGGGCAACTACAGCGTTGACTATCCCCTCACCGAGATAGCTCCTGGCACCGAGGATCGTGTCGCAGTCGAGCAGGTGGCCGATGTGCTCGGCCTCCCCAAAGACGAGATGCAAACCCTCCTTTGGTGACAGGGGCAGAGTAGCACGGTTACACCGCGCTCATGCCGTTGGGGTAGTACTTGGTGTATTGGCGTATCGCCTCGTTGACACTGTCGAGGTATTCGCGCGTCTCGGGATAGGCGATGGCGTCTGCAAACGAACCATCGCCCGCGTTCTCTTGCCAACCCTGCACCACGCCAATACCAGCGTTGTAGGCACAGATGACTTCGTCTCGCTCCGCTAGCTGCGACTGCAGGTAGGCAAGGTAGGCCGTGCCGTACTCGATGTTCGTCGTCGCGTCGGTCAGCCGATTGGGATCATAAGTCGCCGTGTCCACCAACCCTAGTCCCGCAATAGACTTCGCCGTATCAGGCATGAGCTGCATGAGACCGACGGCCCCAGCTCCGCTCTGCGCCGTCTCGCTCCACCCGGACTCGCAGCGAATCACCGCCGCAACTAGATGCGGGTCAACTCCATGTCGCTCGGCAGCTTCATCGATGCTGCTTGCATAGCTCACGGGAAAGAACACGCCGCGCACCATGTCAATCGGCAACACCTCGACCACCAGGGTTAGCGCGAGCATTGCCGTCATGAAGAGGATAGGCAGCGTTCGGTACCAACGCCAAAAGAGAGCGTTTCTTGTGTCTGGCATACTATCGTTCCTCCGTCACATTCTCCCACCAAGCGCCCACCTGTGCCATGAGCGCCTCAAGGTCACCGTCGTTCGCAAACACCGTGTCCGCATGCTGGACGAGATACTCCTGCGATGGCTGCTTGGCATCGCGCCGATCGAAGTCGTCCCCGTCCATACCACGCAGACACGCCCGCTCGCGCCGAAGGGCGGTTGGGCTCACCACACAGACGACCTCATCGGCAAGCCGTCCTAAGGCAAGCGCGCGATCAAGCAAGGGAACCTCAACCACACAGACATCAACCCCCGCCCGCACGGCATCGTCGAGCTTTCGCTCGAGCGCAGAAAGAATCGCCGGATGCGTTATGGCTTCCAGACTCTGCGTCGCCTCTTGTGTGGCAAAGGCACGTTTCGCAAGAACGTCGCGCCTAAGCTCGCCGGTCCGAGGCTCGAGTACATCTGATCCAAAGGCTTCTACCAGTTCGTCCAGAACGGCAGACCCCGGCTCGCAAACCTCACGCGAGACGACATCCAAGTCGATGCGTCGCGCTCCGCGTCGCTCGAGCTCGCGGGCCACCGTGGACTTACCCGAGGCGATGCCACCCGCCAAAAAAACTGTATGCACGCGCCCCCCTAGGATTTCGCCTCAAACTTCGCCTGGCACTTGGGGCAGGTAATCCTAATTTTGCCTTTCTTGCGCGGAACGCGAACGCGCTGGCCGCACTCGGGGCATGTTAGGTGCTTGTAATCCCGGAGTTCCGTCATCGCGCCACCTGGATTGCGAAACCACGGCATGACGGGACTCACGAAATCCAGAAACACAACGTTCTCGGTCTCGCGAGACTCCACGTCGCGCGACAAAAGCCGCCACACGGAGTAGCCGATGAGCAGCAGGGCAAAGATGCTGAGGACGAAGGTCTGGACAAAGATGTTGAGGAGCAGCATGACGACCGCCAGCATCGTCACGCACACGCCCAGCTCGTCAGGGCCATTGCGACCGTTCATCCATTCGGCAAGCTTCTGCTGGAAGTCGCCATTGTTCTTGGCCATGAAAGCCTCCTCGTCAACTCGACTGAACAAACGATTATAAGTCCTCGTCCGCCGTTGGCATGGTTCCCCACGGGAATGCGGGCTTTTTCCATGCGAGGCACGAAACGCTAGCGCAAATCCCCTACACAAGCAGGTCGGCAATGTCGGCGAGCGAAACCGTGTCCGTGCGTGCCCCCACCACCTGCGAGGCAAGCATTGCCTTGCGTCGCTGCAGGTCTTGTATGCGTTCCTCGAGGGTATCTGCACAGATGACCTTGTACACCGTCACGTCGCGCGTCTGTCCCATGCGATGGGCACGGTCGGTCGCCTGGTCCTGCGCGGCTGCGTTCCACCATGGGTCGGCGTGAATCACGACTGATGCTCCGGTAAGGTTGAGCCCCGTCCCGCCCGCCTTGAGCGAGATGAGAAACACCTCGGCTGCACCCGCATTGAACTCCTCCACCAGCTTCATGCGGCGCTTCTTTGGCGTGGAACCCGTTAGTGTGAGAAACCCGATACCCAGCTCGCTCAGCTTCTCGGCAAGGATGCGCAAGAAACTCGTAAACTGGGAGAAGAGAAGCACTCTCTCACCCGCATCACGAGCTCGCTCGACGAGCGTGAGTATCGTGTCCACCTTGCACGAGGGGCCTTCGTAGTCCTCAAAGACGAGACTCGGATCGCAGCAGGTCTGTCGCAGCCGCATAAGGGCAGCGAGCACCTGCATGCGCTCGGGACCGAACACCTCACCAGGACTTTCGCTGAGCTGGGCGCGCAACTCCTGAACCTGCGCATCATAGAGACTCTGCTGCTCGTTGCCCATGCGTGCATACACCACCTGCTCAAGCTTGTCTGGCAGATCTTGCAACACGTCACGCTTCGTGCGGCGCAGGACGAACGGACTGATGGCGCGCGCAAGCCTTTCTGCGACGGCATCGTTTCCCTCCTCTGTGATGGGCCGCTCGAATCGCTCGCAAAAAACGTCGTAGGTACCAAGCAGCCCCGGCATCAAGAAGTCAAAGATGCTCCACAGCTCCGCCAGACGATTCTCCACGGGAGTTCCCGTGAGCGCGAAGCGGTGCTCGGCTCGTAGCTCCTTGACGGCACGGGCCGCAAGCGTTCCTTGGTTCTTGATATACTGTGCCTCGTCTAGCGCCACAAGCCAGAGGCGCATGTTGGCATAATCCCCTACGTCACGACGCAGGAGGTCGTAGGAGGTAACGAACACGTCAGCGTGACGCCCACGCAGCTCCGCGCGCTCGTCCACCGATCCAGCAACCACCAGCACCTTAAGCTCAGGTGCGAACTTCGTGAACTCTTGCGACCAGTTGTAGACGAGCGACGCAGGACACACCACGAGTGACGGACCGACGATTCGCGCCTCGGCACGCCATGCGAGCAGAAGCGTGATGAGCTGTAGCGACTTGCCGAGTCCCATCTCATCTGCGAGGATGCCTGCAAGACCCTTTTCCTGAAGGGCACACATCCATGCGAATCCATCACGCTGATAGGGGCGCAAAGTGCCCGCAAGTGATGCCGGGACGTCCTTAGAGCCCTGGCCCAACTCTCCCAGGCTAGCCAAGTACTCCCCCACCGACCGATCGCCCCACGAGGCGGCCAGTTCTTGGTCGAGCAAGAGCGCACGATATGCCGGCATGGTCTGGGTCCCACTAACGAGCTGTCGCTCTGTAATCCCCAGCTCTTCCACAAGGCACGCCGCCTCCGAGCAATCCACCTCGCTAAGGTCCAGGAACGACCCATCGCGCAGGCGGTGATAGCGCTTACGAAGCCGATAGCTCTCCAGAAGCTCCGCGAGCTCACGCGCACTCAACCCATCGGCGCTCACGCGCAAATCAAGGAGATTGGATCGGACGGAGAGCTCGAGCTTTGGCTTGGGCCGCACCTTCGACTTAAGCCGGTCGTACGCATCGGTG
>CACXDP010000439.1 GCA_902766445.1 uncultured Coriobacteriaceae bacterium | reverse complement strand
CGTTCGCTAGAACTTATGGTAGTCTATCACAGAGTCCCATTGAATCAATAACTCATTATATCTAAAGGGCTTCTTTTTGCTCCTGTGCTGCGTACCGGTACTTGGCGAACGTGTAGCGACGCTTGTCTTTCGTGACGTCCCCGTACTCTATGGCTTCTTTCGGGCAGCTGTGGATGCATGCCATGCAGTGCGCGCAATGCGAGGTGTTCCACGTCGGCCTGCCATCGCGCATCGTGATGGCCACGACCGGACACACCCGCTCGCAGAGCCCGCATGACACGCATTGATCGCTCACCCAGAACCTGCGCGTCCGCAGGCCGACGAAGCGGAGCCCGGGCATGAGCGCCTCGGTAAGCGCCACCTCCGGGAGCAGCGTGCGCTTGCCCGTGAGAGCCTCCCCGGCGCGCATAGTGCGGGCGACGTCGGGCAGCCGCTCGGAGGTCGCCCGTATGCGCCTCTCAATCTCTGCAACCCCGATCTTGCGGTTCGTGATGCTCGTGATGTGGATGCCGGGAAGCACGAATTCGGCGAAGCCCCCGAACCGCATCCCCTTTCGCTCTAGGATCTTCTTGAGTTGACGGCCCGCAATACCTGCATACCCACCGTCGGTAAGAACCCCGTAGGCTACCGTTGGCTTCGAGAACGAAGCCTCCTTCAGATAGTCAGAGAAGAACTTCGGTATACCACTGATGTGGACGGGTGAGCAGACGACCAGCGTCTTGCCGCAATCGATCTCAGAAACGTCGTTGGCGCGAATCCGCGGACAGAGATCGAGAGCCTCGTCTTCCATTAGCTCGGCCAGCCTCTCCGCCACGAACTTCGTGTTGCCCGTCGCACTAAAGTAAATAATCATTCGTTACCTCAACGCTTTCCGCGCACATGACGCGTGCGAGCCCGACACTCTCGCACCCACTCTACACCATCAAGCTTGAAACTCTTGCCCGAGAGTCGATTTGGTCGCGCGTCCCTGCCGGCGGTCGGACGTACGATGAGCGACGTCTCCGAGAAAATTACGCACACCGTGTTTCCTTGTGCGTGGTTTCTCGAGAAAGGCCAGTTGGCCCGGTGCCGCACATGCCCAATTACGCACAACGAATTGCGTTGTGCGTAATTTGGCAGACTGAGCTGACCGGACATCCTGCCCAAGGGCGGGGCCAGGTTAGTTACCCATGGATTCGGTAGTAGCGAACGTGAGCTTTCACCGAATAAAAGCTTCCATAAACTTCCACAACGAACGCCATACAGGCACTTTCAATCTTCGCGTATCGCTGTGTACCATGTCGGTCAGAGCGCTACAAAAAAGAGGCCAAGAAAGCTCCGTCTGCACAGCGCTTATGACCTCGTATGCAGTGTATCACGATTCGGGGCGCGGCGGAACTGGCAGACTCGCGTGCCCCAGGAGCACGTGAGAGACCCGCGCATATTCGCTCTCAACTCAAACGCGTCAGTTGATGCCCTACCGCCGGCGAACAGTCTCAGAACACGCCGTAGCCAACCCTTCCGACCCCCATCACGCCCCGGCGCAACTGTCGTATGCCGATAGAATCTGGACTGAAACGGTCCGCCCCAAACGCATCGGGCTCGAAGCAATCCGCAGTGAACGTGGCCGGCGCAAGAGTCTCGGCTTCAAAGGGATTGATTCCGATTTGCCCAAAGACATGCTCGGGGACCTGGTAGTCCTGACGAACGAGCCCAAACAGCGTTAGGCCGCGTTCCACGCATAAAGCCACGGTCGTCCTTTCTGTAAAGGACCACACGATTCCACCCACGGCGGAACCAACGAAGCTGCCGAGCAGGTATCCGAAAACTGGCACTTGAATGGCAGCTTGGCTTATGCCACCGCCAATCATCGAACATGTGGCGATAACCACATCACGCCCTATCGATGATGCGAGCTCCGACGCAGTCATACCCCCTTCAGCAGTCTTCACTGAGCTCGTCAGGATCTTCACGGCCAATGCCGCAACGGATCCGACCACACTTGGGTCAAGAGTCTGAACGGTCGTGCCTAAGAAGCCAGCACGTGCGCTATGCGTTATCGCTGCGGTTATCGTCCCTACAAGAAAGCCCTTACCCGCACTTGTCACGGCATCGGTCGCACCATGTGCTAAGGCGATGTCGTCGAACTCGCCTTCTGCTATGAGGTGGCGAACTGCCTCTATTACCACTGGAGCGGCTTCCAGTACCGCTGACATAGCTGCCGCAGACATTCCCGCTCGTAGCGATTCGTTTGCCACCTCTTCCAAGGCTACCAGTTGGTTCGTGGTAAGGCCCCATTTCTTGAGGTCTATCTCGCCAGCCTTCGCCTCCTTCGCAAGCTGGGAGGCGTCATCGCGCGCGAGACCCATTGAGGTCGTTCCTTTACCATCGTCTATCCTATCCGTAAGGTTATCCAGAGTCTTTCTATATCGCTGTGCTTGTTCAGGTCTCCTTGCGGACTCTGTGGCATATCTCCTTGATGCTGCTTGACGCGCGTCCTCAACCTGATCGGTCGGAACGAGGCGCCTCTGATTCCCATATACCGAATCGTTTTCGCCGACATGATTTGCATCTAAGAGCGCTTGAGCAGACTTGTTCCCTTGGCGTGCGTCCTGTCCGAAGGTTCTCGACTGCGCGGTCATGCTTGAATTGGCGTCCCTATAGTATTTGAGCTGATAAGCCTTGCTTCCGAGCCTTACATCTGGCGACGCATAACTGTGCGATCGTAGGACCTCGGCCCTTGGGCCGGTCGATTTGTTTAGCGCGGCGCGAATGTTGTAAGTGTCGGCATGCCAGAACTCAGCAATGTCGCCCGCAAGCTGATCCGTACTTGTCTGGTACCCCTCAAACGTCCTCATGTGCTCGGAGAATGCATCGATCTCCTTTTCTATCGACGTAATCCACTGGTCCCAATTCCTATAGGACTCGTTAACATAAGCAACACCCGCATGGTTCACGAAGAAGTCATAACCCTCTCTCATGCCATCCATTGTCACACCCCCATGAATTCGGAAAGACAGCCAATATACACGATACGAGCGAGCAGCGTATACTGTCTGTCTCGCGATTCACCACTTGATACGAAGGCCGCGAGGTTTGCGCCGGCAACATCAAGCGCCTCGGCAATCGCCCTGAAAGGAGTCGTGACGATCCCGAAAAGATCCAGCGAATTCTCCGTCGGCGTGGCATCCCTACGGGAAGCATTGTTTACCACATCGCTTGTTATAACCTCTGGGTCGTTTTCTCCACGCATGATTGCGCGCCACTTATCGCTCGCGAGATTTGGAGTTCTACCACTCTTGTCATCTGCTGGCTTACTCTCGTCCACTTGTTCGATAATGACATCCTCAGCTCGAAGAGTTATAGGCTCATCATCCTTCTGATATCCTTCGAGAGGCCCAATGCCGCCATGGAACGTCTGGCCGTACTCTTCGCACCTCTTCACGAACTCCCCGTAGTTCTCTCGGTTCAAAGCGTCGTCGACATACATGCACGCTTGAGTACCGAGCCAGCCAAAATGCATGCCAAGCTCATCAATGCGCCAAGTCATGTTTGCCCGTGCCCGCATCGCTATCGGGCCGTCGCCCACGAAGATGATGAATGTGGAGGACGAGAGCGAATGCACGCTCGACTCGTACTCCTTCTCGCCCCATATGGCGGCCTCGACGCTACCGTCAGGAACGCCCACGATGGAATCGCCATCGTCCCTGCTACTTATCAATTGCATGAGGTAGTTTGCGTATTTGTCTAAACCCTCGCTATATACGATTATCAGCTTCTTCTTCTGGAACATAGTAGGTCTCCTTTCAATCTAGGCCGCGGCGGAACTCCTACCCTCAAGGACGCGTTTTTCGGACTCGATCAGACCGATGCGACTTCCGAGCACGGACGAAAACTATTGGCTGAGTCGTGCTCGCCGCACGCGTAATGTTCATGTTAAGACTGCGATACACTGTTATTCACGCTCGTGTTCGCACGCTACGACCCTTTGGCAGCGGCGCACCACCGCGCGAAAGCCGGCGCGCTATCAAAACCGAGCTCCTCCAGGCTCTTAGTAATCGTCACGACGTTGCCATCAATCGTGTATGAGTCCGCAGGCAGGTTGTCGATAACGAGCCTCCGTACGCCTTCCGACCGCCAAAGCATGCACTGGTACAACCGTCTCCATTCTCTGTCAACCACATAAAACGTCTTTCCATACTTAGCAGGCATGCGACGCCGTTTCGTGCACCCGCTGTTCGGGGCTTCGCCATTCGTGCACGTCGTACCCGGTGCGCCATAGCCTGGGGTGGTCTTAGTTGATGTGTGGCTGCCCTTTGCACTGCCAGACTTCTTGAGCTGCGACTTAGGAACAGCCTTCCGCCGCATGCTACGTTGCTTCCCGCGCATGCCATCCGCACACCACGCTTTGAACTCCTCACGCGACTCGAAGCCAAGAGAACGCAGATTGCACGTGAGTCCCACGCCGCCTACGACGGTCTTTGTCGCAGTTTCGGGAAGACACTTCTTAAGGAATTTGACCAGTTTACCCGAGCTACCTGACGGGCGGTTATAGAGCGAGCGACCACGGAGATCGTACACGTGGCAGTGAGCGACCCACACATCGCCAGAATCATCCCTCCACACAAAGCGTTGAGTACCATAACGGTAGCCGTCGGTCTTTCCCGGACGCACATAATGACCCCACGTGCCGTGGATGTGTGGCACTGCTCACTCCTCTCTCGTCAAACCAAGCAAATCGCTCACTGAAACGCTCGTTCATGACCTCGGCAAGTACCCCTCATTCGCGGCCTCCCCCTTGTCATACCTTACAGTTCTGCTGTACCTATTATCTGCACTAGTTTGCGAGGGGTTACCTACTTCTTAAAGAAGGGAACGAAGTTCTTCATGAACTTGCCGGCACCGGGCACTGCTTTGCCAACAACTTCGGCGACGATGCCGACAGCCATATCCTGCACCCTATCTTGGAACTTCGGATCGTTTATGAGGTCCTCCGCCGCTTTCGCTGCCTGATTGACGAACGCCTGACCAGCATCCCTTGCCGCGCTCGCCGCATGCACAACACCAGGCTTGTAGGACTCGTCGTTCTCCTGCACGTACTGCTCGTCTATGATGTCCTCGACCTCATACCCCCGATTCCTCATGAACTGGGTAGCCTCTCTGTCATAGGTGATGAGATATACGAAAGAGAGCTTGTTTTCGGGCTCGAAATCGCTGATCGATTTGATGGCCACGCCTGCCGCTAGGCTTAAGTCGAAGCCGTTGTTACCTGCCGATAGGAGCGGGAACGCGAGCGACTCGCAACCCGCGCTGTCAGCCACGGCCAATGCCGATAGGTACGCCTCGCACAATTGCTCGTACTCGTGGTGGTTACCGCCTCGCCACTTTGGCACAACGGTGTGCAGGATGACCTTCGAGGG